>PWJZ01000075.1 GCA_003559855.1 Bacteroidales bacterium | reverse complement strand
TAGATATAAATATTGACAATAATTTTATACTTTTGTTTATGATTACTGAAAAATGATAAACGGGTTCTGCATTTTTCTTTAATCAAATTGAAAAAAATGAATTTTTAGAACCCACCTTTATTAATCATGTCATTTTTTTTACTAATTTTAAATTTTATTATCATGAAGCAAAAAAAACAAAAGGTGCATAAAATTTGCAACCGTATATTAAAAAAAAGTGTTTTTCTAGCTGTTTGTCTATGTTGCTTATTTCTAATGCCATTATCTGGTCAGATAAAAATGAATGAAAATGGCAATGTAGCTATTGGAGGTCAATCTCCTCACCCTGGTTATAAATTACGTATAAATCTAGATGAAATTGCTTCTCCACATGGTCCTCATACCGGTATTTATGGCTATTTATATAATGTTTCAGAAATTACACACCCATTAGTAGGTGTTCATGGATTTGCATATAATTCATCACCTGTGGGTTATAACAGGGCTCGCGGTGTATATGGTCGCGCTGGGAATTATAGCAGTGGTTATAATTATGGAGTAGACGGTCAATTAATTGGCAGTCAAAATGGTACTGGAATATTTGGAGCTGCAGGAGGACAATTAGCTAACGTGCCAGGTCAATATGCCGGGTATTTTATAGGAAACGTACACGTTACAGGTCAAATTTCAGGATGGGCGAATTCGATTGCAGGTGATGAACGTCTTTTTGAAGATAATATCGGCTCATTACAAAAAAGTGAAATAGAAAAGCTTATGCTGTTAAACCCTGTGGTTTATCAATTCAAGCCCGAAAAACCGCTATTTTATAAATGCGATACAACCACCACAAAACATAAAGTGGACCCTTCTCTGCTGAATAGAGACCACATTGGGTTTATAGCACAGGAATTTAAAAAAGTATATCCTGATTTGGTTTATAAAAATGACCATGGCGTACTGAGTATTAATTATACCGGATTAATACCAGTATTGGTAGAAGCTTTTAAAGAACAGCAAATGCGTATGGATGAATTTGATTTAGAAGAAAAAAAGGAAAGCGAGAACAGTAGAAAAATTCAGGATTTGGAACAGCGGATTGCAATGCTTGAGGAAGAGATAAGACTTATAAAAGAACAATGTTGCCAGGAAATTTATGGAACTGAAAATACTAAAAAAGGTGTAACTGGAGCAACAGTTGATCATGAAAAGATAGACCCGGGTCAAAAGCCCGTACTCTATCAAAACAACCCCAATCCCTTTAATCAAGCCACTACCATCAGCTTCACAATCCCGGAAAACGTCGGCAAGGCTATGCTTTATATTTATGATATGCAGGGAGTGCAAATTAATAGCTATGTGGTTAATGAGCGCGGGCTGTCAAGTGTAAAGATAAAAGGAAACGAGCTGCAGCCAGGTATGTACCTTTATACGCTTATTGTTGACGGACGGGTGGTGGATACCAAGAGGATGGTGTTGACCAAGTAAGTTGAATTTAATAAGTGAAAACAGATGCATATTAATTAAATGTCTGTTTATAATGTCAATTATTTTTGAATAACGATTAACGATCAACGATTTTTTGATTTTTGAAGTGCTTAAATTAATTATCTCTCAATGAACGACATTACAGGCAAACTATAATTAATCAGGACAAATGAGTAAAAAAACGATCAAAAACCATTAAAATATGAAAAAAACAAAGAAAATTTCCTTATTAATGATTATCGTGTTGATTTTTATTGTGGCAGGCGGATGTAATAAAAATGATACACCTAAACCCGAATTGGAATCATTGGCATTGTTCTTTGCAATAAGCGATTATTATCATCTCTATCCGGAAGATAACGATCACAGAATTCTTGTTATAGATGCTAACTCTATGAAAGCTTTAAAGGTATTAAAAAGTGAAAAATATTTTAATTCCATAGAGTTATCATCTGACAATAAAATCTGGTATGTGATAAGTTCAAGTTACCAAGATCCTGATAACTTTTTATTGCAAGTAATAGATAGCCAAACGGGCAGTGTAATAAAAGAAGTTGATGTAAAAAATCCAAAAATGGCATTATCAAAAAACTCAGAAGTTTTTGTCGTATACGGAGATTCATACAAAGGACTGCAATTTGTTGATAAAAATACGTTGGGCATAATCCATGAGGAAAATACTTATGAAATATTCAAGGAAGATACTTTATATAAAAATGTGAAAGTTGCAGCTTTTTCTCCCGATGATAAATTATATTACGGTTGGCGCAACAAAATCTTTGAATATGATATTAATGAATTTACAATAACACAAGAGTTTCCCATACAAGGCGAAACTTCTCATAATTTAAGATTAAGTGATATAAATTTTTCGCCAGACGGTAAGCATCTTTATGTAACAACAAGATATTATAGCCAAGGATTGTATTTTTCAATTGAACTTGCCGATGGCAGCTTCAATTATTATAATGCAGGATACGACTCACAAATAGCAGTAACTCCTGATGGAAGGCATGTCTATATTACAGATCCTGCCGGGTTGCCTAATCCTTATGATCTTTATCCAACCCCAACAAATAAAGTTTTGCGTTACGATGTTAAGGAAGAAACAATGGAAACATTTATCGAAGGAGTTGATGATCTTGGGCTTACCAATGGTTTTATATTAACTTCTTATCCGCATATTGGTCCTGATAATAAGTACTTATACATGGTTCTTTGGTCAAGAAAATATACAGCAGATGGTAATCCCGTTGACATCATAAAAATTAACATAGAAACAAAAGATGTTGTTAGTTATTATGAATTACCGGAAAACTGGACAGGATGTATGGTTAGAGATAGTAAAATTGGGAAATATAAAACAAGGTAAAAAATAAGGAGGAAAAAAACATGAAAACTTTTATAATATTTTTTATTTCATTAATGCTTGGCATTTCAGCCATTTGCCAAGACTTTTTCTATTCAGACAACAGGAAAATTTATTTTGAAAAAGCCGAACATTGGTTAACGGTTCAGGTAACAGAAGACGGTATAGATAAATTTAGAGATGAAACGCTTGATAAATATGGACTTAAAGAGAGAATGCATCTTTTGCCAGACAGTGACAGTAATTTTTTTTGGATTGAAAAAAGAGATGGTTCTAAAATAGAAGTAAAAAATTTACAAGGAGAAACAAATATAGTACGTACTTTTCCGGCATATTACAATATTAATCATGTTGGAGACACTATTCACTCTATTATAACTGATGTTTTTCATGTACGGTTTGCTGATGATGTATTAAAAGAAGATGTAAAAAAAATGAACGAGCAGTATTTTGTTGAAATTATCAGTACAGGATTTGACAATCAATATCTTTTGAGGCTTACAGAAAAATCGTCACTTACCACACTTGAAGTTGCAAATATTTATTACGAATATGATTTAACCATATGGTCATTACCTGCTTTTTTCACTAAAGCGAAAGACCAAACAATAGAAGACCCCTATTTTGAGAACCAGTGGCACCTGCATAATACGGGTCAAGGCGGCGGAGTAGCAGGTGTTGATATTAATGTTGTACCTGCCTGGGATATCACAACCGGTAGCCATGATATTATTGTTGCTGTTGCAGAGACTGGTGCAGTTGGTCAGCATGAAGATTTTTACGAAGGTCAAATTGTTACTGGTTATCATGCGTACAATCAAAATAATAACACACAAGACTTTGTTAGCGATCATGCAGTGTGTGTTGGCGGTATAATCATTGCAAATCATAATGATAAAGGCGTAAGAGGAATAGCACCAAACGCTAAAATAATGCCAATTGTTTTAGGTGGAGCCTTGTCTCCTAATATAGCAAGTGCAATTGATACTGCATGGCATCGAGGAGCAGATGTTATTAATATCAGTTGGGGAATTGAGACAGAATATTATTGGAAAGATGATATTGCACAAGCTCTTCAACGTGCAATGACTAATGGAAGGAACGGAAAAGGAACAGTAGTTATTGCTGGTGCGGGTAATACCGGTTCTTATGTTGTTTTTCCGGCAACTGTACCCGGTGTTTTAGCAGTTGGAGGTGTGGCAAATAATAATGAGCCTATGTCTGTGACACCAATGGGTGAGCATGCGAACGAGCATGTAGATATAATTGCACCATCCCATTGGCCTTTACAAAGTGGCACACTTGGCATTTTTACAACTGACAGACATCCGCCATATGGTTATATTCCGGACTATAAATATTTTTTTGGATTCGGATATACCTCCGCCACTGCCCCGCAGGCTTCCGGCGTTGCCGCACTTATGTTGTCAGTAGATCCAAACATCACAGAACTTCAAGTAAGAAATATAATCAAACAAACAGCAACCAGCTATGGACAAACAAATTGGGCAGGTTATGGTCGTCTGAACGCATATGAAGCATTACTTGAAACATGTTACTATTTTGAAAACGTAGTTGTAACCATAAACACTGATATAAACAAAGACTGTGTGATTGCTCGTAATGTTTTAGTGACGGATGATGCAAAACTTACTATTCAATCTAATTATGCCATAATAGAAGATGTTTTTATAGAAGCAAATGCTATACTTAATATTGATTCTAATACTGTGGAAATTGATGGTGAATTTGAAGTTGAACTGGGTGCAGAATTGGAAATCGAATGAAGCTAAACATTTATTAACTAAATTTTTTCATTAGTGTTCGATAAATATTAAATAACGTTCTTTGAAATCTTTGCTATATCTGACTTGTAGAGCTTATAGTTGCGTGTCGATTTGAATTGAAATATTGGTTATTAGCTTTGCACAAAGCTAATAATCATGAATCAAGGCAAATTTGTTTTCTCTCAACTTACCGAGTTTCTCCTCAAATGAATTTTTGACGGCATGGTCACCAAATACAATGCAAATAAGTATGTTAGACATTTCTCATGCTGGAATCAATTACTCTGTATGGTATTTGGACAGCTTGCCGGCAGAGATAGTTTGCTAGATTTGATGATTAGTATTGAGCCACACAAACCCAAGTATATCATCTTGGTTTTGGCAAAGGAACTTCCAGATCAAACTTTGCTAATTCCAATGAAAAAAGAGATTGTAGGGTATTTGAAGATTTCGCATACTATCTCATTGATATGGCCAAGCAATCATCAATAGCAGATCATGACTTTCAGCTTAACATTGATGGAAATGTTTATGCTTTCGATTCTACCACCATTGATCTATGTTTGAGTGTTTTCTGGTGGGCTGAATTTCGTAAAACAAAAGGAGGAATCAAATTGCATATCTTGTATGTCATCAAAACATCAATCCCCTCTTTCATCCATATATCTTCAGCATCGGTGCATGATGTAAATGTGATGGATTTTTTGCATTACGAACCAGGTGGATATTATATCTTTGATCGGGCTTATATTGATTATAATAGGTTGTTCAAAATACATAAAAACTCAGCCTTTTTCGTTGCCAGAGCAAAAGATAATATCAAATTTCGCAGAATGTACTCAAATAAAGTTTGTAAGGAGAACGGTGTTTTATTAGATCAGATCGGGAAGCTGAAAGGATTTTATGTTTCTAAAAAATATCCTGAAAAGCTCCGGTACATCAAATTTTTCGATGAAGAAACAAATAATGAACTTGAGTTTTTATCAAATAACTTTGATCTGACTTCAGAAGAAATTGCTAAACTTTACAAATATAGATTGAAGGTGGAGCTGTTTTTAAAATGGATAAAACAACATCTTAAGATCAAATCATTTTGGGGCACGAGTCTGAATGCAGTCAAAATACAGATCTATTCAGCAATTATTGCCTATTGTCTGGTTGCACTGGTACGTAACAAACTTAAAATTGATCGTTCTACCTACGAAATATTGCAAATTTTGAGCATATCTCTACTTGACAAAACACCTATAAAAGAGCTACTTACAAATCAGAATTACAAAGATGTCAAAGAACTATATGGTAATCAGTTGAAAATCAACTGGAATTAATCGGACACTAATGATGGCAACTTTTAGTTCAGAAAATCAAGGTGAAAATGGTTTTTCACCATCAAAAAGAGCTGATGAGATGTATCAATGACCTCTTATTAAGGGATGCATTGGATGATAATCCGGTGATGAATTTTACATTAGGCTTGTCTTTTGCCCACGAATTCATTTAAGCTAATTTGTTTTTCTTTTTGTTTATTAGGTAGATGCCAATCATGCAATATGGAATATATTTACCTTTTTTCAGCATCAACAATTCCTGCTTTTCAGATTCATAAGTCCTTTTTTGTATATCTTTTCCTTGTCGCCTTTTTCCTTTTCTTATTATTCGTTCCTGAATACCTTTATAGAAAACTTCCCTAATATCCTTTAAGTCTTTGGTGTTAAGGTTCAAAACTTCGTTAAGTTCTCTATTAATTGTTTCATCATCGGAGTATATTTCACCATTGGCAGAATATTTTATACAATCTTCGATGTTCTTTGCATTATCTGCCGGATTGAATGATAAATCATTTTCTCCTTTAAATGTATCGCAAGTTTGCATTTGTCTGGGATAACCATGCCTTCCATTACAGGCTAATAACAAATTATGATAATTTAATTCTAAGTTTCTATTCTTCGACTGGCATTTAACATGTTCAATTTTACTATCGGGATAATTATTATCAATTTCATGTTGCTTTAATTTATGAGGTATGCGGCACATGCAATAACAACAAATATGACCTTGCTCTTCAATCAGAGAATCACGTAACTCATTTTTGTTAAGATTGTCGTAGTTATCTTTCTGCGCCCTATGCTGAATTAAAGCGCGTGGCTCATTATTCTTGGTTATTTGCTTCATCTTCTTTTAAATATTTTAATTGGATTTCATCTTTTTTTATATCAGGATCATATTCACCTAAAATTTCCATTAATCGATTTAATTCATTTTCTGCTTCTGTTATTTCCTCATCTTCAATTAAAATAAATAAATTATTTAAATCCTTTTTTATTGTCTCGTTTCGTTCTTCAACCCCCATCAAATTATAAAGAATAGAACTAATTTCACGGCCATAAAATTTGGGCGTTTTATCAACTAATGATCCATTTTCAATAATCTTCACAAAATTCAATTCGTTTTGTGCATTGCTAAGTAACTGAGGGGAATGAGTTGCAATTAGATATGAGTTTTCTGCCTCAAAAGATTCCTCAATAATTTTTTCTATTTCATTGATTAATTGCCGTTGCCAACTTGGATGTATATAGGTATCAGGTTCGTCAAAAAGAAACAGTGTATTCTTACCAGATAATAATTCTGTCAATCCTCTAATGGATATGGCTTGTTGTTCACCTTCACTTAAAATATTAAATGGTGTTGGTCGGTTATTAATATTTTTAATCAAGGTAATATTAATGTTATCAATGAGGTCATCATAATGCATCGTACTTAATACCTCGAAAAATAATCGTTCTTCTCCTAAAAATTCCTTTATTACGAAAAGTGTGTTCTGGTCTTTAATATTTATTTGAAGTTTTTCATCACTGACCTCAACCACTGTGACATTTTTCTTTATCACGTTATAATCCAAAAACTCATACTTATCTCCTTTTGAGAAATTATGACAAATGAAATCTAAAAATCTTCTTACATTTCCTGAAGCTCCCCAAAAGTCATCTATTACACTCCCAGATTCTGCCCAGTAGGGTTCTTTCAATATTATTTTTATATTATGCACTCTTTCAATTTGAGCCTTGGTTCTTAAAAAACCAGGAATATCACCAAACTCGCATGATAAAAGGCTTAATAGGATAATTCCGAAGTGTTCAGGTTTATAATAAAAGAAATCCCTGTCAATATTTGTATTACCCTTACGATATTCATTTGAAAGTTTATCTTCATGTGGTTTACATATTTCTTCCATAATTTCAGATAAACCGGCATAATATATTATTATACTATCCGGCATTAAATTCCTGAATTCACGTTGAGCAAAACTTAATTTTATATGAGTATCCTCATGGTCAAGCTGTTCCGATGGGATTAAATCGAAACTTATTTCAGTTTTTGCGAAATTCCCGGATTTTCCGGTAATTTTAACAGGAATATGTTTAAGTTCAGGATTGGTGAATGAGAATTTAGATTTAATATCATCAGCCAAAATTGAGTATTCAATTTCAAAATCAAATTTTAACTTCTTTGAAAGAAATAAACTGCTAAATATTTCTGCTATTGCTTCAAGTATTGTTGATTTACCTGAACCATTAGCACCTATAAACACCGAAATATACTTTTTAAAATCGTAAGGAAATTCAATTGTGAAATCCTTTAAGATTTTATAGTCTTTGATATATAATCTCTTTAATTGCATGACTTAAATATTTCGTTTTCAAAATCATTTATTGCGGCATGCTTTAAATAAACAATGCTATTTAATAACTCCTTAATATCCTTTTTAATCCTTTTTATTGTATCTGATATTTCATTTTGAATAGCAACAGGTGGAAAAGGAATTAAAACTTTTCTTAAATCCTTACTTGTAATTGCTGGATATAAAGCACCTGTCATATATAATTCAAATTGCTTAACCCCATAATCAGATTTTAAATATTCTAAAAGAAATTCAAGGTTATAACTATCAGAAGGTGCAATTATTTGAAAACCAGATGAAGCAATATTTCCATCAAACTGTTCATTTACAATTGCAAATCTTTTAAGATAAGGGCGGGTGGTTCCAATTATTAAATCGCCTATTTTAATTATTTGAGTTGCTCTACTTGGAGCTTTTTTAACTAATAAATTTTTGCATTCTAGTATTCCTTTTAAAGGGTCAACTGCTCCTAACTCAACATAATTAAAATACTCACCTTGATGGTCTTTTTTATTCCAACTTCTACTTTTAAAATTAAATACTTCTGAAAGAGCTTTTATTGGATATTTTGCATTTTTAAGAGATAATAATAAATTTGAAGAATCTTTATGAATATCCCATCTGCCAAAAGTGCTACTAAAAGGAAACAGATTGATTTCACCTTTTTTAAATGGTTTTATTGTTGCTTTTTGCAAACCTAATTGCTTAAAAAGATATTCCTCAATCTCTTCTTCCAATTTATTTGCTTTCTGCTCAAGTTCCTCAGCTTGTTTTATTTTTTCATTGTAAGCTTCAACAATTCTGTTTTGTTCTGCTAATGTCGGTAAAGGGATTTTAATGTTTTTTAATGTGTCAAATTTTAAATTTTGCCTAACAGAGCCCGTTGTATTATCATTTATAATTTTATCAAAAGTTTCTGTTTTAAATAAGTTATATAAAAATTCCGTGCTTAATTTTTCATTGCATCTAAATACAACATAGGCTGGACTAATATAATCATTTTTATGAATGGAAGTTTTCATTCCAATTGAACCAACGTTAATCCTATATGGATTATATGCTAATTCATTTACTTCCATTTTTTTGTATGGCTGATTAATTTTTGCTCCTTTTTCTATATATGCATCAAATAAACCATCTACATTATTAATACCCAATATACCAAATTCTTTGTCTGGAAATTCGTTTAGTTTAACTTTGTTATTATTCTCTTCAATCAGTGCAGACAATGGAATCATTGTAAAATTCGACTGAACTTCATTGAATAAATGTCTCTTGACATCCCACATAATAAGTTGTGAAAAAGGAATAATATGTAAAAATTCTAACTTTTTCATTTTAACCTTATATTTCCTGAGGTTCTCCAACTGTTGGAATACGGAACATTCTACCGTCTTCAATTACTTCATATTTTATTGTATCGTATTTATTTTCCCATAAATAGTTTTGTTTCCGATATTCGGTAAATTCTTTGCTCAAAGGAATTAGTTCGTTTTCAATTTCAGCTCCTGTTGTACTGATACCGGCTTTTTCAACTTCGGCAATTGGTATTTGGTAATCAAAATCCTTTTTAATTTGTGCTACTAGTTCTGATTCAATTTTCTCCTGAATTTCTTTGAGTTGTTTTCTTAATTCTTTTTTCTCCGAATTAGAGGGAGCTTCTTTTCCTCGTAAAGCCAAATTTTCCTCTAACAGCTTAATTTGCGGTGCGTATTTGGCATATATTTCATTTTTAGCATTCTGAGCAATACGATTCCATTCTTTAGCTTCATCCTCTGTAAACTTTTTCAAGAATATTAAACTTGGCTTAACTGTCGCTCCTGATGCAATAAACACATCTTGCGGAATTGAAGTGATAAGTATAATTTTTGCTTTGCTTTCAACAAAATCACGCACTCTTTGCAAATTTGAACTGTTTAAAACACCTTCTGGTAAAACTATACCCATTCTGCCTCCCGGTTTCAATAAGTTGATGCACCGTTCAATAAATAAAACCTCCGTTAGGGTACTCATTGAACCTGTTTTATATAAACTTAAAAGAGGTTTGCCAATATTATTATTTATCTCTTCCATAGCTTTATCATAAGAAGGCCCATAACGTTTTTGATATTTTTTAATTCTTTCAGTATCAGTGTATTGATCTGCTTCGGTAATTTTCCAGTTCTTTTCAACACGGGAACCAAAGGGTGGATTTGTAAGAATAATATCAAACCTGTTATCAAAAACACCATTTACATTTATTAAACCATCGTTATGATGAACTCCAACGTGACCATCGCCGTGCATTATCATGTTCATTTTCGCCGTGCGGCTCATTCTTGGGTTTGCATCAGTGCCAAAAATGCAGTCATAACTTAATACTCTTAGCCTGCTATTTTGATTGCTGATGTCTAATTCATAGTTAAGTTTGGCAAATTGTGCATTTACCTTCTCATCAATTATTTGCTTTTCTTTCTCAGGCAGACGTTCATATTCTGAAGTAAATGTTTCATTTTTAATTTTCTCTTTTGCTTGCTGTATCTCATTCTCAATTTTTTCCCGGACATATTCAAATGCACGAATTAAAAATCCTCCACTACCACAACAAGGATCGCAAATAATCTCACCTTCTTGCGGGTCTAAAACTTCAACCATGAAATCAACAATGGTTCTTGGCGTGAAAAACTGACCCAACTCACCTCTGAATGTTTTACCAAGGAATTTTTCAAATGCAATACCTTTTATATCATCAGAAGTTGTTGACAGATTATATATTTCAAGTTCTTTTACGATGGCTTCAAAACTATTTTCCCTTATTCGGATAACTTCATTTGGATCGAATAAATCATCGTCTTTAAAATCTTCTTTTGTTTGCTGAAATAAGAATTGGTAAAATTCAGCACCACCTTTTGGTCTAAACTTTTCATAACTCGCACGAGCTTCTTTAAACTCTTTTTCTGAAAAAATTTGAGCACCAGTATTATCTCGTTCGTATCGGATTTTTATGAACAAGATTTTGCTTATTTCATCAAACGCAGCTTCAGGAGAAAGTTTATCATTGTTACGAATTATATTATGACATTTAAAAAGCAGTTTAGAAAATTCATCTCTGGTAAAAGCCTTTGTTTGCCTTAATAATTCACTAACTTTCTTACTGTTGTTAATCATATCAGCATCAGGTATATTTATCACTTCTTCGAGTTTTTTAGGCATTTTACCTTTGATTACTTTAAATATTTTAGTTTCTTTAAAATTAGTAGTTACAAAAAAATCTGCACCTGCCCATGATGCATAATTAAAACCTTGAAAATAGTCTTCCTCATGAATGATAATATTTTCGGCTTTGCATTCTACAACGATGACAGGACTGTTATTGTCATTTTTATCTTTAGCTGATTTCCATATAACAATGTCAGCCATTGCACGCCCCTGTCCACGCTGTGAACTACTAACTTGAACTTCCTGAGCCATTTGTTCTATTGAATAACCGTATTTATTTACAAGTCTTGCAATATACTTTTGGCGTACTTGCTCCTCTGGCTTTAACATTAGCCATTTGTTCTTGAGAGGTGCATATATTTTTCCGTTTTCAATCTGAATATCCATGATTTAGCTTTTTAATTCTTTTTGAATTTCATTAATTGCTTCCAAAGCAAAATCTTGATTAATCAAGTCTGTAAGTAGCTTTTCTTTCAGAAACATAATTTGCAAATCTTTGTATTCTAAGGAAAATACATTTGCAAGTTTAGGAATCATGTCTGAGGTAAATTGTCTTTCTCCTCGTTCTATTTTACTTAATGTAGATTGGTCAATATCAAGAGATGAAGCCAACTTACGTAAAGGTAAGTTTTCTTTTTCTCTCAATGTCCTTATATACAAACCAAATTTTTCCATTTTGTTATAGAACAAACCTTCTTGACATATTTGTCAAAAGTACAAAATATTTTTCTCCGCATTTCATAAAAAAGTGCTCTTTTGCAAATTCAAGTTGCAAGTTGTCATATGCGATTTGCAAATGTACCATAGTGGGTTGGTGCCAGTGCTGTTATTGTCAATTGTATTGGTGCAATTACTTATTTGCAATTTTATCAAAACCATCCAAAGAATATATTTGCTCACATATTTTCTGGTATAATTCAGACCTTTCCTCTAATTCTGCTTTTTTGAATTTCTTATAAGATTTAAAAGGTAAACCTTTATCCCGAATGAAATTTAAAAAATTCGGATTACTTTTATAAGTATCCTCATGTAATGACTGGGCAAGAATATTTTGTTTTAAATAATGTGGTAATTTCTTAATGAAAGGTTTATCACCAAAAGATTGATTTGTTCCCTTAGGAAGTAAAAGAAGTCCACCTATTTTGTTACGGTAATAATAAAAATTGTCTCGCTGTTCAAATTCATCTTTAAATCGTTCATATTTATCCTCCCATATATGTTCTACCTGAAAAGGTTTTTTTATTACATTTGACATAAATGTTTCAAAAGATGGGCCTGAACTATCATCAATATAAGTAGTAATTCTAGCAATTAAAAATTTTGCGAAATATTTATTTTGTTGATGTATACCAAAATTGCTCACCCCTTTTAAGGAAATGCCCATATTTTGCAATTCATCTTTATAAATTGCTATTAACTCATCAATATTTTTATTCCTAACTTTTTTTACTAAACTATATATTGTATATCTAATTGAACTTTGAGCAAGTGTTTTATAATTTACACGCCTTAGTACACAAAAAGTTTCAAGGAATCTAGCGGTAATATTTAATTTTTTCCTAACTATCTCGTTATCATCTTCTGTTGTAATTGGAGCTAACATTAATGGATACTCAAGAGAAGAAGCTATTGTATTATAGGCTAAGTAAAAGATATGTTCCATATCTTTTGATTTATTATTTTTAGCATCTGACCAAAGGCCATAATATATTTTTACATAAAAGTCCATTTTATATTTTATAAAATCAACATAATCAGCGGATTTTTTTAAACCGATCGATGTCATTTTATCCTTTACCCAAGTATGGAAACGAGTACCAATTTTTTCAAAGTCTTCATTTGCAGCACCTGCTTTCCCAGGTCTGATAGTTTCTGCATATTTTCCTCTTAACCATGCACGAAAAAATTCAAGGTCTTCAAATTTGTCAAACTCATGAAGTTTTCCGATGTGTTTTTTCCACAGGTTATTTAGCAGGATTTTTTGATCATTTGGAACTTTAGAAAGCAAATAACCTTTCAACATTTCTGTAGGGGTAAGATTTAAACCCCTGTCATTCATTGTTTCGAAAATTGTGTAGGCATTTTCATCAGAATATGCAACTATTTTCACGAATACAACTTTTTCTTTTAACCAATCAACAAAAAAAGGTAGTATCTGTTCGCTCTTATAATCTTCCGGGAAAAGTTCATCAATGTCGTTATAGCGTACAACAAGATTTTGGATACTTTCATCTTTTCCATTAGCATCATACTCTCCATTTTCAAAAAGTGAATCCAAACATTCAATGCGGTCATCAATTTGAAGATTGTAAGAGGGTTTGCCAAATTTTTCTGAACGAACCAGGGGTTCTACTTGTATTGCTTTTTCTCTTCCTTTTTGCAAGTTGTAAATATATATTAGAAGTAATGTTAAAGAAGTAAGTCGTTGCTGTCCGTCAATAATGGATAGGGCACCTTCTTTATCGCTTATCACAATTGGGCCTAGGTAATATGAGTTATAATTTTCCACATCAGAACGTTCATGGCTCTTATTATAGTTATTAGCAAATGCTGCTTCCAAATCGTAAATAAGTTGTTCTACATGCTTTCGTTCCCAACGATATTCTCTTTGAAAATAGTCAATAGTATATTTTTGTTCATGTAAAATTTCTTTCAGTGTTTTATCATCTGCGTCTATTTTCTTTGAAATTCTTTGAAACTGCATAGCGGTGTGTTTTAATTGTTAATAATTACATTATATATCAGAATAATACTGTTTTTTTATAATTGACTTTTCAAGCATCGTGTTCTTAATCTTTTAATCATGGTTTTCTATTTTTGAATTCCGTTCTCCATGTTTTTAATGTCACTAAGTCTTCCCTCAGAATGGGTTCATCAGGCACTTCAACGGGCATTTCATCGGATTGGCTGTGTTCAAATTTTGAATATTTTGTCATTAAATCATCAATAAATTTACAATCTTCTCTCTTGACTGCTACCAAGCCATTCAATTTATTTTGCGTCCTAACACTTCGCCTATGTCGTTTTACAATTTCACATAGAAGGTCATCTTCAACTGTTCGTTCAATTAATTTTCTGAAGTCAGAACAGATAGCTTGGGCATGAATCTTATAATTATTTGAATCACCTGAATCCCAAAACTCCTTAGCTTGATTTAACCTATCAATAAGTGTGTTGTTGGCAGTCTTTGTGTTTTGGGCCCAAGCTTGTTGATCTGCTGGATGTCCCGCAGACCCACTAAATTTTTCTATACATCTCTGCTCTAAATTCTTTTTAGTAGAACCGATTTCATTCCTAACTGCTTTTTCAGCTTCTTCGAGTACTCCAAAAAACGATAACCGATGGGTGAGAACAATTACTTGTCTTTCTGTCGCTAATTTAGCTAACCTCATAGCAACCTCCCATTCAAATTCATTATCAAGAGAAGAGATGGGGTCATCAAAAACGAATGGTGTAGGTTCAGGTCTACCAACCACATCAGCAAGAAATGCTGCAAGTGCCACGACTCTTCGTTCACCATCGCTTAATACTGCTGTTGCATTGCTGCCTTGTTGCTCAACATCTTTGAGTTTGATCTGATGCATAATGCGCCCTCGGTCTATCCTTGTTTTAACAAGTTTAACTAATATATTTTTTGCACCGAGTTCTTTAAGCTCATCATTAAATCTTTTAATATAATCTTCAGTTATCGCTATTTTTGAAATTTTACCTGCTTGAAAAGATACGCCACGAGGGTTTGTCATCCCTTTCCATGTTTCAAATTCAACAATTTTCTTCAGCCTTTCAATTTCTTCTTCAATAGCATCTTTTTGTTGGCTAACCCATTTTTTTGTCTCCATTTCAAGAACATCTTGTTCTATTTTTTGCAGGTCAAATTCTTTCGCATCTATCTTATGTTGATTTATTTGTTCTTGGAGAGACCCAGATAAAAGTTCCATTGACTCTAGTAACGACTTTGGAGAATTCAATCCTTTGTATTCACCTTCGGCACTTGCATTTTTTAATTCAACAACTTTTGCTGTTGCAGTTCTCCAATAATCTTTAATCTTCTTTTTCTGTTTCTCATCAATACCAGTATCCTGACAATGCAATTCTAGTGTTTCAATTTCGGGGGCTGAAGGAAGTTTTTCCAGAGCATTACGCAATTCTTCTTCAGCTTTTTTTGCTTCCAACTCCAACTTTCCTTTTATAAACTCTTCAAAATCCTGCAATCGTTGTGATGCATCTTCCCTTAGTTCTTGATGACACAAAACACAACGTGCATTTGTTCCAACCACCGGAAATACTTTTTCAGGATATGCCTCTTTGATTGAATACTCTCTCGCTGCTTCCCAAAGTGCTCGCCAAGTTTCTGTGCCTAAACCTTCAAGTTTAGCAGTTTGAGTTTTTACCTTAGCACCCTCGATCGCTGTTATTCTTTTTTCAGCAACCGATTTCTTTAAAAACTTCAATCTATCGATAGCATTATCATCAAGTAGTGATTGTGCGTATTTAATGCTATTGATGAGCCGATCTAACGTTTGTTTCTTTTTATTCTTAGTATCTGCCAATTTGTTAGGATCAGCTTCTTTAAGCCTTTCATATAGCTGTTCCAGCTTTTTATGATTTTCTTCAGTCCATAGGAGAAGCCCGTTCAATTCTTCCTTAGAAGTGGAAGCAGTAATAGAATTGTACTTATAACCAACTTTAGTGCCGTTGTATTTTGAAGGTATGCTTGGCTTTCTAGATACAAGCTTGTCTTGCTGATCTTGAAGTACACTTTTTACTCGATCACACACTTGGGCTAATTTTTCAAAAAGTAGAACTTCGGGTGGGGTGTATGAAACATTGGTTTCACCTGTAAGATAAAATCCTGCTTCATCTCTATCAAAAACATCAACTGACTCTAGATCCTTTATATGATTACCATTAGCATCCCATTTAGGAGTTTTCAATTCACCCTCAGACTCATAACTAATTTTACAGCTTTGTTCTGCAGGCACTTCTTTGAATACATTTGATTGCAACTTTTTAGCTCTAGGTTTGCCACTTGCCTTTTTGATAATTCTAGCATATCCTGATTTTCCTGATCCATTATGTCCATAGATTACCACAAGATTGCCGTTTCCAAATACTAATGGATTTCTAGGTGAAAGTTTGTCAATTCCTATTATCTCTCCAATTGAAACCAAGCGGAGAGACATATCTTTAGTTCGATTTCTTGTAAGCCCTGAGAATGATCTATGATTTGATCTTTTTTGACCTTCTTCAGTTTTCAAAAGAGCAGTTAATTCTATTAGATCGTGATCAACTAAATTTCCTTTTGCAAGCAGTCTATTGGCAGTTTCCTGCATCCAGTTTGGTTGAGTGTGCAACCATTTAATTATTTTAGATCTTAATTCTGTCATAGTATTTGTGTAAAATGTAATATGGTTACCGAAAACAATCTTTATTTAATCCCGATAACAATGTTTTAATACGTTCATCAAAGTTAAGTGTTTTATAACAAAAAATGTTAAAAAATGTTTGTCGTTATTCGCCAGAGTTAAAATTTCACTCAATTATAATTAACACGTCACTTTTCTGAAATCCTTGTCTGGCAACATTTTTGCGAGCTTTGACAAAAAATATTTGTATATTTGCATAAAATAAATAAAGGCGTAAATTGTCGTTGATGTTTATGAACATTCATGTCAATTCACGCCAAACAGCAATTTTTTCCAACTAAAAACCGGAAAAAACTAATAAATAACAACTAAAATTTACTTATTATGACAACTTTAAGTTCAGAAAATCAAGGTGAAAATGGTTTTTCACCATCAAAAAGGGCTGATGAGATGTATCAATGTCATTATTGCATGGCTTCTTTCACTCCAACAAAGCGATTTGTTCAGAAGTATTGCGGCGAAAGTTGCAGGGTGTTGGCTTGTCGACAAAGAAAAACCGGTATTAACAATATTCAAGACACAAAAAACGATAAAAAAGAAAGTTTCGGCGGAAAAGCAGGTAATAATAAGGAACAAAAAGACATAAAAAAAGAAATATTGGAAGATATTCTGCCGGAATTGAAGGCTATAATTTCTGAAAGGGATAAAGTTTTGGAAAAAAAGCTAAGAGATTTAAGCAATAAGATTAACTGGGCTATCGGTTTAAGTGGTCTGGGAGCTGTAACTGATGAGACGAAGCATAATTTATTAAATAAAACCCAAAACATACTCCATGTGCTACAAAACCTTTCTCAAGTTTCAAACAATAGTGAACTGGGTCAAAAACCTAAAAACGCTTTACCACCGTTAGGTCCTTTAGGCAAACCAAATGAGCAAAAAGCAGGTAAAGCAAAAGATAGCAATGATAAAAAACAACATTAGTTGATTTTATGAGATACTTTTCCCACACGCCTCGCCTGATCGTGATGTACTCGATACACGCCAAACAAGGCTATAATGGCATTGTAATTTATTATGTCATGCAAGCTCTCCATATTATGTTCTTGGCAAATACAATTCAAAGAGTTACTTAATATTTTTTGCTGAATAAATCCTATGTTTGAACAACATACCCAAAACATTATTTTTTAAATATTCGGACTATATTCGGACTGAATTACATAATAAAAAACGCAATCACCTAAAAATAAGATGATTGCGTTTTATCCCTGCGGTCCGGACGAGACTCGAACTCGCGACCTCCTGCGTGACAGGCAGGCATTCTAACCAACTGAACTACCGGACCGGTCTTTTAACTTTTTTTGACTGCTTTGAAAAAGCACCGCAAAGATAGTTTGCATTTTTTGTTTTTCAAAGCATTTTTGAAAAAAAACTTTAAGCGTTTTTGTAAATAAAAATAAAAAACGATACTATTATTCAGAGGGCTTTCCCGATAACCGGGTTTTAAAAATGTGAATTCAATTAGTAAGTGCGACAAAAAATAATTAAAACAAAGGAAATCAGAAAAAATGTTTTGCCGTTCCTCTCAAAATTTGTACTTTTGCTCCCGGAGAGATGGCAGAGTGGTCGATTGCGGCGGTCTTGAAAACCGTTGAGGTGTAACAGCCTCCGGGGGTTCGAATCCCTCTCTCTCCGCTTAATACGCAACGTAAAAAAACCATGAGGCTTATAAAAAAGCATCATGGTTTTTTTTATATCTGCCGTGATTCTTTAAAAGGCTAATAATTTTAAAAGCAGGCAAAAAGCCATTTTTCGGATATTTTATATGAACCCGGCAAAGGCCAGTAAACCACAGCTACATGGCATAATTATTGCAATTTTTATAATATAATAAGTAAAGATACAGTTATAATAGTAAAAGGGTTTTTTTATGAGATCATATTTCAAATTATCGTTTACGGCTGCTTTTTTTCTTCTTATCCAGCCCTGTTTACTGTTTTCTCAAAAAGGTGCGGACAGCCATTCCATATCCGCAATTTCTGAAGCTTTAAACCAGATGGAAGTTTCATATCCCCGGCAAAAGGCTTATCTTCATACCGACAAAGATGAGTACATAGCGGGTGAAAACATTTGGTTAAAGGCATATCTGACGGATGCGGCAACTCATATACCTGATACGGTAAGCACAAATCTTAATGTTGAACTCGTGAACACTGAAGGGGATCCGGCATCAATTAAATTATTGAGAATGAGCAAAGGCTATTCACATGCCAACATCACTCTTCCGGATTCTTTGCCGGAAGGCAATTACCAGCTCAGAGCATATACCAATTGGATGCAAAACTTCAGCAGCGATTTTTTCTTCAAAAAAGAACTATTCATTCATAATCCTGTTGAGAAGAATTTCATTCGCCGCAGGGAGATCAGACAAAACCGCAGGTTTAATGACAAATTGGCTGAAAAAGCCGAAACTATGCAATTCGCTTTTTTCCCGGAAGGCGGAAACCCAGTGTCGGGCCTGGAAAACCGTGTAGCTTTCAAAGCGGCTGATGCCTTGGGTTCGGGTCAGCACATCAACGGAAAACTTTTTGACAATAAAGGCAATACTATTCTTGATTTTGAAAGCACACACAATGGAATGGGTATGTTCTCCTTTACTCCCGAAAAAGAAAAAAAATATAAGGCTATAGTAAAATTCTCCGGCGGGCAGCAAAAAAAGGTTAAACTGCCTGAAGCAATTACGAAAGGATATTTGTTAAAAACAAATATTGACGGCGATCAGATAAACATAGCGGTCAGAACGAATTTCAACCATCATGAATATGATAATTCAAAAGATCTCTATATTCTGGCTCACATCAGAAACAAACCATATTTTACCGAAAAAGGAACAATTGAAAACGGAGTATTCAAAACCTCAATATCATTGGAAGACTTACCGGCAGGGATTTGCCATATTACACTGTTTGACTCAGATGTATCGCCTGTAGCCGAAAGGCTCGTTTTTGTCAATGATAATGGATTCTATAAGGCAGATATTAATGTTGAAGAAACTGTTGTTGATAACACCGGCGGATTGTCGGCACGGTTATTTTTCGAATCATATGAACATGAACCTGCCGAAGGAAGCTATTCATTATCTGTCATTGGTCGTGATGAACTGTCAGGCGATCACAATTCGAACATTGTAACATATTTACAGTTAACGAGCGACATCGGCAAAACCCTTGAAAGCCCATGGTTTTATTTTTCCGGGCCACCGGCTCAGGAAGCAATTGACCTGGTTATGATGACACATGGCTGGAGGCGCTTTGAGTGGAATGAGATTTTGGAAGAGGAATATCCGGAAACCAGGTATGACATGCAAACAGGCATTATCTTAAGCGGTAAGGTTGATGCCGTGGCATCGGATAGAAAAGTGGAAGAACAACGTGTTGAGCTTTCACTGAAAAAAGAAGGCGAACCTGTTGATGTTTATACCACAAAAACCGACGACGACGGATACTTCACTTTTTCAAACCTCGACTATTCAGGAACGGTTACCGCCGCACTCACCGTTGAAACAGACCGGCGCCGTCGTACATTTGACCTCAGTCTCAAGCCCGGGGAATTCTATTTAGAAGGTTTTTCCAAAAGTTTTCTTACACGTCCGCTGACGGTACTGAGCCGTGGCGATGAATGGCAAAGGGTTTCAAGGCCCGAAATATTTACCGAAACTCATAAGGCTATAAGTCCCGAACACAAATCTATATCCATGTATGGCACACCCGACCAGGTTGTTTATATGGAAGATATCCGGGCCAATATCACCAATATGATGCAGGTGCTCAGGAGTTATGTCAGAGGCCTCAGAGAAGAGAGAGGAATAATAACGCTTCGAGGAGTAAGCAGCATTCATCTTAGCAACGAACCGCTTTTCATGGTAGATGGCACAACAGTACATAAAAATACATTCCTGAGCCTTAATCCTCAGGAAGTAGAACGAATAGAAGTATTTTCCGGCCCGAGCGCCGCTATGTTCGGAGTACGCGGAACAAACGGCGTCCTGATTGCCTATACGAAAAAAACCCAAACAGGAAGAACACCATATACAGAATATGTGCTCGAAGGTTATACGGAAGCCGACGAATTCTATCATTCCAAAATTGATGTCGAAAAAAATATCAAAACCGGCACACCAAAAACAATTTTTTGGAAACCCGAAATAATACCCGATGAAAATGGATATGCCAGGGTAGATTTTCCCCTGAAAAAAGATAAATGGGATCATATAAAGATCATTGTGGAAGGTATTGATAATAAAGGAAATATCACCTTTGACAAACTTGACCTGTAACCGCCAGCGATCATAATTTTTTACAACCTTTGCAGAATTTTGAATATTTAAATTACTAAATATATTATGACATAATTCGTGCATGAAATTTACCCCGGAATTTTCAAAAATCAATAAAAAGTAATCACTTTTTGTTTTACCTTTGCAAAGATCATAAAAACATTTGTTATATTCTTGTATATATATAATATTAATATTTTATTCTAACGCCAGGTAGTAAACCAAAATAATATTATTATGCCTGAAAACTCGGATGAAAACGCCATTTTTCAAAAGCTGCAAACTTTCTGTTCGTATCGCGAAAGATGCAGTTTTGAGGTGCAGCAAAAGCTAAGGCGAATGGGTATTAACAAATCGCAGGATAAGAAAATAATCGACAAGTTGAAAAAAGAGGGTTTCATTAATGATCAAAGATTTGCCGAAACTTATATACGAGGCAAACTGTTTAACAACAACTGGGGTAAAATAAAAACCAGGTTTCACCTGGAGCAGCTGAAGGTACCGGTAGAATTCATAAAAAAGGGCTTTGAATCAATCGAAGAGGAGGAATACAAGAATGTGATTCAAAAGCTTATTGAAAAAAAGATCATCGAATTGCCTGGCCAGTATAATGAAATGAAAAAGAATAAAATTGCACGCTATTGTATCCAGAAAGGCTTTGAACCGTATTTGATATGGCAGATGATCAATGAACATAAGGAGTAAGCTTATACCGTTATGCCAAACAGCATCATATCCTGCTGAACAAATTTACCGATTTTAGCAAGGTTGAAAACGAGAAAAACTTTAAACCTGTATTTTAACAGAAGCTGACAGGTAATGAGAAGCAGCAGGGCTATAAATATTTGTTTAAAAACAACGTTTGTTAAACCTTAAACTGAAATTCGGGTTATTTTAGTAAACTTAAAATCAATTTTCAATATGATTTTCAAAGAAGATATTAAGGATCTGGATAGAAGGCTTGAAGCCTTAAGGAGGTTTCTTTGACATTGAAAGCAAGGCCAGGCTGTTAAATGAAAAGGAGCAAGAGGCTGTTAAACAAGGTTTTTGGGATGATCCTCAAAAAGCCGAAGAAAAATTAAGGGAGATCCGCGACATAAAAAAATGGATTGGATCATTTAATTCGGCATGCCAGGGCATAGACGACCTTAAAGTTATCCATGAATTTTTTGAGAATAAGGAAGCCACTGGTGAAGATCTTATATCTCACTACGAGAGGGCAAAGAAAAAAATTGAGGATCTCGAATTCAGGAAAATGCTAAGCAAAGAGGAAGACCGTCTTAATGCCATTTTAAACATCAATTCAGGTGCGGGCGGAACGGAAAGTCAGGACTGGGCAAATATGCTTATGCGGATGTACATGTTATGGGGTGAAAAAAACAATTTCAAAAGCAAAATACTCGACATACAGGAAGGTGATGTGACAGGCATAAAGTCGGCATCGATAGAATTTGAAGGAGACTATGCATATGGAAACCTGAAGGGCGAAAGCGGGGTACACCGTTTGGTCAGGCTGTCGCCATTCGATGCCAATAACAAAAGACACACTTCATTTGCCAGCGTTTATGCATATCCTGTCATTGACGACACTATCAAAATAGATATCAATCCCGCCGATATTACATGGGAGACTTACCGTGCCAGCGGGCCAGGCGGGCAAAACGTCAATAAAGTAGAAACCGCTGTCAGATTGAGACATAAACCGTCAAACATCGTCATTGAATGCCAGGAATCAAGATCGCAGGCTCAAAACAGGGAAAAAGCCCTTACAATGCTAAAATCACAACTATATGAAATAGAATTGAGAAAAAAACGTGAAAAAATTGATCAGATTGAAAGCTCAAAGAAAAAAATAGAATGGGGCTCACAGATAAGAAATTATGTAATGCACCCCTATAAAATGGTTAAAGACCTGCGAACGAATGTGGAAACCTCAAATGTACAGGATGTTATGGACGGGGGAATAGACCGGTTCATAAAAGCATTCCTTATTGAATATGGAGACGAAAGCTGAAAAATGACCGGTATTCTGTAACCGGTAACCGACAATGAAATATTCATAATTCTTATATTCGTAACAAATTCGTAATTCGATACATTAATAAATTCGTAATTTAAAAGTAACCTTTTGAAATTGGGATTTACTCATATAGTGTTTGATTTTATTTGTGTTCGTTATCTCGCAATCTTACTCTCTTCGGTCGTGGTCTCCCGTTGGCCGGCATACCCGGCAGGGATTTGTGATTTGGGATTTTAAGATTTATTTTGGATTTGAGATTTATTTGTTATTTGGGATTTGTTATCTGGGATTTACCATGTATATCAAATGATTAGCTAAAACAGTTGATAACTTTCACCAATTGTTAATATTTATAGAAAAGAATAACTTGCTTTGTTTTTTATCTTCGCTAACGCAACAAGATTAATGTCTTTTTAGTTACATAAGTAACAGTTGTAACCCATATTTCAACCTGTTGATTTTTATCATAATAACCAAAAACTGATGGATGTACGAATTGAATACGAAATTTTTGTTCGTACGATTAAATAAAAACCATTAAAACCATTATAATGAGCGATAATGATACAAAACAAGCTGTAAAAGAAAGCCGGTCTGAAACCGAAGATAAAAATCTCTATGATCAGGTTTTGGATAGCCGCAAATCATCCCCTATAAACCCATCAGAAAAGAATGAAAAACTTACTAATTCGCCAAATATGGGAAAAAAACCATCCAAATCTGATCTTAGTCAGAAATATGATTACGAAGATGTTTTAAAAAAGTCGACTCTATATTTTAAGGGCGACAGTCTTGCTGCCAGTGTTTGGGTTAACAAATATGCACTTAAAGATTCGAACGGCAATATTTATGAGCTCACTCCCGACGACATGCATCGTCGTATAGCCGGCGAAATATCCAGGATAGAAAATAAATATCCCAATCCTCTGTCGGAGAAAGAAATATATGAATTGCTCAGGGATTTTAAATATATTGTTCCCCAGGGAAGCCCTATGGCGGGCATTGGCAATCCTTTCCAGATAGCTTCGCTGTCAAATTGTTTTGTTATCGGCACCCAGGATAAAGCGGATTCTTACGGCGGCATAATGAAAATCGATGAGGAGCAGGTACAGCTTATGAAAAGGCGTGGCGGTGTAGGTCATGACCTCTCACACATCAGGCCCAAGGGAAGCCCCGTAAAAAACAGTGCGCTTACCTCTACCGGCATAGTACCCTTTATGGAACGCTACTCAAACTCTACACGTGAAGTAGCACAAGACGGCAGGCGAGGCGCATTAATGATCAGCGTTTCAATAAAACATCCCGACGCTGAGGATTTTATAGACGCAAAGCTTGAGCAGGGCAAGGTAACAGGCGCTAATGTCAGTGTCAAAATTACAGATAAATTTATGAAGGCTGCCGTCAATAATGAAGAATTCATTCAGCAATATCCTATAGAATCCGACAATCCCTCCTATACTAAAAAAATCAATGCACGTTCGTTATGGAAAAAAATAGTGCATAACGCCTGGCTGTCTGCTGAACCCGGCATACTGTTCTGGGATACAATAATCCGTGAATCCCTGCCCGATTATTATGCCGACCTCGGTTTCAATACCGAAAGTACAAACCCGTGTGGCGAGATACCTCTCTGCCCATATGACAGCTGCAGATTGCTGGCAATCAACCTGTTCGGCTATGTGAAAGAACCTTTTACCGATAATGCATCGTTTGACTTTGACCTTTTCAAAAAACATGTAGCATACGCTCAGAGAATAATGGATGACATCATCGACCTGGAGCTGGAAAAAATAGACAATATCATTAAAAAAATAGAAGCCGACCCCGAGGATTTTGAAGTAAAGAGAGTAGAGCTTAATCTCTGGGAAAAGATACGGCAAAAATGTATCCAGGGCAGAAGGACCGGAATAGGAATAACCGCCGAAGGTGATATGCTTGCTGCGTTAGGATACCGGTATGGAAGCGATGAGGCAACCAGGTTTTCAGTAGATGTGCATAAAACCATCGCCCTTGAAGTATATCGCTCCTCGGTAAGTATGGCTAAAGAAAGAGGTCCTTTCCTTGTTTGTGATACTAAAAGAGAAGAAAACAACCCCTTCATGCAGCGTTTAAAGGAAGCCGACCCCAATCTTTATGACAATATGCTGAAATACGGCAGAAGGAATATAGCACTGCTTACGATAGCACCAACAGGAAGCGTATCGCTGCTGACTCAAACTACATCAGGCATAGAGCCGGTATTTATGGCCGCCTATAAACGAAGGCGCAAAGTAAACCCAAACGAAAAAAATGTCAGGGTCGATTTTGTTGACGAGGTAGGAGACCACTGGGAGGAATATAACGTGTTTCACCACAAATTCTCCGACTGGCTTAAATTAAAGGGATATGACCTTGATGAAGTAAGACGTATGAATAATGATGAGCTGGCTGATATCATTGCAAAATCACCTTACCATAAAGCTTCCGCCAATGATATTGACTGGCTGGCAAAGGTAAAAATGCAGGGAGCCGTTCAGAAATGGGTTGACCATTCAATAAGCGTTACCGTTAATGTTCCCAATAAAGTATCGGAAGACTTGATAGGCAACATATATAAAACAGCATGGGAAAGCGGATGTAAGGGAATAACGGTTTATCGCGAAGGCTCAAGAAGCGGAGTGCTTATAAAAGACCTGAAAAACGATAAAGGTGAATTCAGGGAAACAACAGCACCAAAAAGACCCAAGATACTGGAAGCTAATATCATAAGATTCAACAATAACTCGGAAAAATGGATGGCTGTCGTTAGTCTGTTGCACGACAAACCTTATGAAATATTCACCGGTAGAGCCGATGGCTTTTACCTTCCGCCTTATGTTGAAAAAGGGTGGGTAATAAAAAACCGTACAGAAAAAGGTGAAAAAAGATATGACTTCCAGTTTCTTGATTGCGACGGGTATAAAGTAACTATAGAAGGCCTTTCAAGATCTTTTAACAAGGAATTCTGGAACTATGCCAAACTTATTTCAGGTATCCTGCGCCACGGAATGCCCCTGGCGGCTGTAGTCAACCTGGTAGAAAACCTAAGCCTCGACTCCGACAGCCTCCATACATGGAAAAACGGTGTGGTAAGAGCACTGAAAAAATTCGTGCCTAATGGTACCAAAGCTTACGGAAGAATATGCAAAAACTGCAAACAGCAAACCATTATTTACCAGGAAGGATGCCTGATATGCACATCCTGCGGAGAAAATAAATGCGGCTGAAAACTTTTCCAATAAATAATATTCGGTTTAACAAATATTACAGTAAAAAAACGTTCGTAAAAAAACGAACATTTATTAGTAACAGTAAATATTTTTTTATTTTTGTAATGTTATAAAATTTATGCGGTTTGTTGATACAGTTTGTGGAACAGTTTTTGGATATAAGTTTTATATAAATATTTTGTCGTTTTAGTAAAAACTTTATGAAAAATGAGAAAAGGTTTTAGTTTTTTCAGCTTGCTGTTTATTGGATTGTTTATCATTTCAGTTACAAACAGCGGAAATTCTGTCATGGCATCCGGCAACCCCAAATTTGAATACCAGGAAGAAGAAAACCGAATTGATCTTGGTACAATTTATATTGATGAGATGGGAGAGATTAATCTGGAGATTGAATTTAAAAATACCGGCACCGAGCCTCTGATAGTATCACATGTGAGGGCATGTTGCGGCACGCGTGTAAGGGATTGGACAAAAGAGCCGGTAAATCCGGGTGAAACGGGAATCATTGAAGTTCATTTTCGCCTGGCTCCCCGCCCGCATAATATCAGCCGTACCGTATTAGCAATGTCTAACGATCCGGGCGGCCAAAAAGTTCTGAGGATCAGGGGAAGAGTAGCTGAACGCGAATAAACGATTCAACAAATCAATAACTTTAATTAACTTTCAACTTTTATTACCCGTCAACCTGTAAACCAATTGGCATATCATCACGTTCATACTCAGGCACATTGGCATATTATATCTTTTTTAATACCCGTCAACCCTTCACAGGTAATTACATCATTATTTTTTTGACTTTTAACTTCCCCTAAATCATCTTCTCATCTCAAAGAATCTCACCATCAGTTCTTTACATTCTTTTTCGAGAATTCCTGTAACAATCTTCGTTTTAGGATGTAATATTTTTTTTGAATATTTTGTAAATCCGCGTTTTTCATCCGTCGCACCATAAACTATCTTTCCTATCTGTGTCCATTGTGTAGCACCGGCGCACATTACACAGGGCTCTACGGTCACGTATAAAGCACATTCTGTTAAATACTTACCGCCAATATGATTTGAAGCAGAGGTTATAACCAGCATTTCGGCATGAGCGGTAACATCCTTTAGCTTTTCGGTCATATTATAACCCTTGGCAAGTATCCGCCCATCGCACACCATCACGGCACCAACAGGAATCTCGCCTTCATCATACGCAAGATAAGCCTGTTTTAATGCTTCCCGCATGAAATAATCATCATCGAAACCTATTGAAGTCATCCTTATAAATAAAACATTTTCTAAATAACAAAAATACATAACCCGGTTAAAAAAATCATAAAAAAACCGCATTTATAAAAACTACTGATTATTTTCCGCAGAAAAACAGTGCCCTACGAAAGTTGTCAGCCGGCATAGGGCTGCCAGCAATAAATAAACGCTTCGTATCGCATAAGATGTTGTTCCGTTAATACCGGCAATCAAACATCTTTTTTTACAAAAAAAGAAAATTATGGTATGTTTTTTGCCTTTTGACAATAAAGTAAAATTCTTTCTTTTTTTCCATGAAAACCAAAAATGACAACATGT
The DNA here is from genome assembly GCA_003559855.1 of Bacteroidales bacterium. GTDB lineage: Bacteria > Bacteroidota > Bacteroidia > Bacteroidales > UBA7960 > PUKZ01. The sequence goes on along the minus strand of PWJZ01000075.1, from coordinate 24,664 downwards.
ATTTCAGATCTTTAATTGTATTTATACTGCTGGTTATACATTTAACATGCGCAGCAGGTCAAAATATGCGGCAAATTGAAAATAATGCTTTTCAAAAAGGTGAAACACTAAATTACCGGTTGTACTACGACAGTTTTCTGCCCGGTTACATTACGGTTGGCGACGGTTCAATGAAGATCAATGAAAATAATGTCACTATCGGCAACAGAAATACAATGCAGATTACCGGAACTGCAAGATCAAGAAGGTTCTTTAATTTGTTCTTCAGGGTCGACAATCACTATGAAACATATATAGACGAAAAGGCTCTCATTCCGTGGTATTTCATGAGAGATGTCAGTGAAGGAGGTTATAAAAGAAATGAAAGCACTACTTTCAACCATTATGATAACCAGGCATCCTTTAACGGTAAAACAATATCTACGCCCGATTATATTCAGGATATAATCTCCGCATTTTATTTTGCAAGAACTTTTGATTATTCAAATATTGAACCGGGCGACGAATTTGAGGTCAGTTTTCTTTTCAAAGACTCGGTATATATTACGAAAATAGTCTTTGAGGGCAGGGAAAAGATAAAAACAAGAATGGGTGATATAAACACAATGCGTTTCAAACCTAAAATAAAAACCGGTTCAGAATTTGAACAACCCTGGCCCATGACGCTTTGGATATCTGATGATAAAAACAAAATTCCTGTACTTTTCGAAACAAGGGTAATTGTAGGTTTTGCCAAAATGGAAATCGCAGGATACAAGGGTTTGAAACACCCTTTCACTGCAAAAACGGATTAAGATAAATCAAAAGATCTTACAACGGCACACATGCCGGCGTAAAAAACCCCCTGAAAAGTTTCAAAACCCAGCAAGTCTTCATGAAAACACTTGCCGGTAAAGCATCCGGCATAATAAGCATACAATATCATAGTCTGTTAAGTTAAAATTATTTTACCTTTAAAACTCTTTATGTTTATTACGGCAGAAAAAATTATCTTTGCACCTGCGAAACAAATTACTGTTTATCAGACATTATATATTTCTGTATAACGGGCAAAACATTGCCGGGGGATATCCGGCTCAAAGTTGGCTGTTCACTTTGTCGGATAAATGTTTTTAAAGTTTCTGATGTTTTTTTACATCACATAATTTGCAAACTGGCTATGTATAACATACCATATTCATTATTTAACCGGGTAAGCATATTGCTGTAAATCAATTCATTAAATATTAACAAGAATAAATTATCTTTAAGTTGCTATGAAAGTATATCAGACAAATGAAATCAAGAACATTGCTTTGATAGGCAGTGCAAAGACAGGAAAGACCACGCTGGCTGAATCCATATTGTTTGAGGGGGGGCTTATAAAGCGTCGCGGTATGGTCGAAGACAAAAACACCGTATCGGATTACCGCGAAATTGAATTCGAGAGAGAAGCTTCAGTCTTTTCGACGGTTTTATATACCGAATATAATGGTTTTAAGATCAACCTTATTGATACACCGGGTTTTGATGATTTCATCGGTGAGGTGATCACAGCCCTAAAGGTGGCTGATACTGCCGTAATGCTTATCAATTCCCAAAACGGGGTTGAAGTGGGCACGGAAATTACCTGGCGGTACATAACCCGTGATGAAAAACCGGCAATTTTTGTTATCAACCAGTTGGAGCACGAAAAAGCCGCCTTCGATGATGTTTTTCAACAGCTGAAGCAGCAATTCGGCAACAAGGTAATATTAGCTCAATATCCTGTTAATGCCGGTATTGGTTTTGACACCGTAATAGACGTTATGAAAATGAAAATGTATAAATTTCCCGTCGATGGCGACAAACCCGAAATATACGACATACCCGACAGTGAAAAAGACAAAGCAGAGAAGTTGAGAAATGAGATTATTGAAGCTGCTGCCGAAAGTGATGAGCAGCTTATGGAAAACTTTTTCGAAAACGGCACATTAACCGGGGAAGAAATCATCAAGGGAACCAAGATGGGAATAATAACCCGCACAATGTTCCCCGTGTTTTGTGCTTCAGCCAAAAACAACCAGGGAACATCACGCATCCTTGAATTCATAACCGAAAGCCTGCCCTCTCCCGATGAAGTACCTCCTATGAAAACCGACAAAGGAGAAGAATTAAAATACGACTCCTCCAAACCACCGCTTGCCTTCGTATTTAAAACAGCTATCGAACCACACCTTGGTGAAATATCTTTTTTTAAAGTATGCCAGGGAGAAATCAACGAAGCAATGGACCTGATAAACTCCGATACAGACACCAAAGAAAGATTATCTCAACTATTCATAACAGCAGGTAAAAATCGCCAGAAAGTCAGTAAGATCATGCCCGGTGATATAGGTGCTACCATAAAACTGAAAAGCACTTTTACAAACAATACCCTTGCTTCACCAAAGCAGCAAGGCGTTAAGATTGAACCAATAATATTCCCGGAGCCGAAATTCCGCACGGCTATTAAAGCCAAAAGCAGTGCAGATGACGAAAAGCTGATGACCGTATTGAAGGAAATGAACAGCATAGACCCGACATTTAAATATGAACAATCGAAGGAGCTGAAACAGATAATACTTTCGGGTCAGGGAGAGATGCACCTTAACATTTCAAAATGGATGCTTGAAAATATTGATAAAATACCTGTTGAATTTTATCCTACAAAAATTCCATACCGGGAAACTATTACAAAATCGGCAAAATCATCATACCGCCACAAGAAGCAATCGGGTGGTGCCGGTCAGTTTGGCGAAGTATTTATGATGATAGAGCCTTACATTGAAGGCAAACCCAACCAAAAAGAGTTTCCTGTGAGGAATCAGGAAGTTTATGATCTGCCCTGGGGCGGAAAGCTGGTATTTAACAACTGTATTGTAGGCGGAGCCATAGATAGCAGGTTTATGCCAGCTATAGTCAAAGGAATTATGGAAAAAATGGAAGAAGGGCCGCTTACCGGTTCATATGCTCGTGATATTGCAGTCAGTGTTTATGACGGAAAAATGCACCCTGTCGACTCCAATGAGATATCCTTTAAACTGGCAGGTCGCAATGCCTTTAAAGAAGCTTTCAAAAATGCCGGACCAAAGATACTCGAACCTATTTATGATGTTGAAGTAATTGTACCTGAAGAAAAAATGGGAGATGCGATGACAGACCTGCAAGGCAGAAGAGCCGTTATAATGGGTATGGAAAGTGAAGGAAATTACCAGAAAATAAAAGCTAAAGTGCCCCTGGCTGAAATGAACCGCTATTCAACAACATTATCCTCAATTACCAGCGGAAGAGCAACCTATGGTATGAAATTTGCCGAATATCAGCAAGTTCCAATGGATGTTCAGGAAAAGCTCCTTAAAGCATACGAGGAAGAACAGAAAGAAGAAGAATAAAGATTTGATTTATAAAAAGGAGACGCAATTTAAACACGTCTCCTTTTTTTATGCCCGTTGTTAAAATAATTCTTAGCTTTGTTTTTGGTACCTTTAACATAAATCCTTATAACCTTATTCTTTTCAGTTTCTTTGACTGGTAAACTTTAATAAACCTCAGATACATGAAAAGTATTGTGAAATCATTTACATACAATGAATTCGATGATTTTACAGAGTTGCCGGAAAACGAGCAAAAGCTTGTCGGGCTTTCACGTGAAATGACAAAGTCAGCCTACTCCCCTTATTCAGGTTTCAGAGTTGGTGCGGTTGTTTTACTTGAAGACGGAACAACTATTAAAGGCAACAACCAGGAGAACGTTGCTTATCCTTCAGGTTTATGCGCCGAGCGAGTAGCGGTGTTTTCAGCTTCCGCACTTCACCCCGGCAAGAAGATAAAAAAAATTGCAATAAGTGCATATTCAAATACTAAAAGTATCGAAAAACCGGTTTCACCATGCGGGAGTTGCCGGCAAGTGCTTATCGAATATGAAAAAAAACAAAAAACTCCTGTTAAAATCATACTAGCCGGTGAAAAAGGAAAAGTACTTGTTATTGACAGTGTAGCCGACTTGCTGCCCTTGCATTTTACCAATATCGACCTGTAACAGCCATGGAAAAAAGATATTCATATATTGACTTATTCATAAAATTTTTAATAAAAAACAGAACACCGATTTACCCTCTTGGATAATATTTTTATAACAAAAAAGCACATGATTGACAGTTAATATCCAACAGGGTAAATTAGTGTGATCAGTGTTCTGTTAAACAGATGACTACAAGCATAATATTAAATTTACACAAATGAAAACAATTCTGACAATCATTTTACTGTTAAATGTTCCAATCACTACAATCGCCCAACACAAAAAAGCATACCAATTATTCGATGCTTACGGCAATAAAACCACCTATCATAAGATGGCTGAACAAGCCATTAATAACGATATAATATTATTCGGCGAAATTCATAACAACCCGATCAGTCATTGGCTTCAGTACGAATTAACAAAAGATATTCATAACAAGATCGGCAAAAAATTTCTCTTGGGGGCAGAAATGTTTGAATCTGACAATCAACTAATTCTCAATGAGTATTTGAAAGGTCTGATTCCGGAAAGGAATTTTGAGGCAGAAGCAAAACTGTGGAACAACTATAAGACGGATTACAAAACGATTGTTAAATATGCTAAAGAAAACAGCATAAGCTTTATTGCCTCAAACATACCCAGGCGTTATGCAGCTATGGTAAACAGGGGCGGGTTTGAAGCTCTCGAAGCTCTTTCTGATAAGGCTTTGACCTACATTGCACCCCTTCCTGTTATGTATGACCCCGAATTACCCGGCTATAAAAGAATGCTTGAAATGACTCAGATGCCCGGTCATAGAAACGAAAACCTGCCTAAAGCCCAGGCTGTAAAAGATGCAACTATGGCTCATTTCATCCAAAACAACATTAAGAATGATGCAATTATGCTTCACCTGCACGGTGCTTATCACTCCAACAATTACGAAGGCATTGTATGGCACCTGAATAAACTTGATGAAGATCAGAAGATCATGACCATAAGCACCGTTGAACAATCAACGGTTGATAAACTGGACAGTTCAAATCAAGGACTGGCATATTTTATTATTGTAGTCACTGAAACTATGACCAAAACTTACTGAATGCTTAAACCAATTGCTTCAGCAAGTGGTCAGCAGCATCACTCAATTCATTTTTATTATCCGGTAACCGGGGTATCCCTTCATATGAAAATGCCTTTTTAATATCGGTTTTTAAGTCAAGCCTGTTCTGGCTTACACTATAACACCAACCTCTTTCATTAAACAAACCTGCAAGATATTCCTGTTCGGTTTGACCCGGCGTTGGAACCAATAGTGCCTTTCTTCCAAACACCGATAAGTCCATTAATGTCGAATATCCCGGCCTGCATACTATCAAAGCAGCACCGGCGATCAGCTTTGCAAAATGCTTGCTGTTTGTGTGGTTGTAAACAGCACATCTGCCGTTTTCCAACTTTTTGTCGTTGCCCGGCAATCCCCTCAGCAAGACAGAATCGTAAGGGATTTGTTGTAACTGGCTTAGCAGCTTTTTCTCAAAAAATGTTCGTTGCGGTTCCGGCCCGGAAACAATACATAACACATATCGTTTATCCGGCCCTCCCCTGCCCCCACCCAGATCATCAAAGCCAAATCCCGAAAATCTTGTAAGCAAACCGGTGTAAAAAAATTGAGGATGATATTTTTCACCATCCTTTGACAAATCCCCGGCAAAAGAGACTCCACTGCAATTATCAGGAACCCACAAAGCATAATGTTTTCTTACAACTTTTCTTATTATATACCTTAACGGCTTTTGCAGAAAAGAAAACCCTGACGGAAGCCTGATGTTAAGTTGATGAGTTATTAAAACAGTAAATACTTTCCTTTACCATAAGCCGTACCTGTTATCGGAGATTACCGCTTTTGCTCCGGTTGACCGGATCGTTTTCTTAAGCTTGCAGTGTTCTTTAACGGAAGAAAAAATAAACTGCGGAGTTCGTAAAACCATATTCATGAACGTCCTCTTTCCATATTTCATCGTCATTCCGTCAAACTTCATATAACCAATCTCCTTCCCAAACTCACTTTTCATCAATGCAATAACTTCTTCAGAACCACCGATATATACCACACATTTCTTTTTCAACAACATACGCACTACAGGAATACATCTGGAAGCATGCCCCAGCCCCCAGCTTAAAGGGCATACCAATACCGCAGGTCTGTCTGTTTTGGTGTTGTCTTTCAAAGCTATTGTATTGTTCAGGTATTTAATTAAGCTAAATTAAGGATTTTTTTTTACCGGAGGTTTTCAAAATACCCTTCAATAAAACAAAAACATAATCCTACCATCAATTATTTGATATAAAAAATTATTTTATTTTTGCTTTTCAATGAACAACGAGTTAAGATACCAATTGGCCATTTGCCTTATCCCCAATGTAGGCCCTATAACCGCCAAAAAACTAATAGCTTATTGTGGCGGAGCGGAAGCCGTTTTCAGAGAAAAGAAAAAAAACCTGCTAAAAATACCACATGTTGGCGAACTGACGGCAAAGTCGGTAGGCGACGAGGAAATATTCGAAAAGGTTGACCGGGAGCTTGAGTTTATTGCAAAATACAAGATCAAAACACGTTTTTATCTTAATTCCGACTATCCGGTACGTTTAAAGCCGGTTGAAGACAGTCCGGTAATGTTATTTTCCAAGGGCCATTGCGATCTTGACAACGTCCGTGCAATAGGTGTGGTTGGAACCCGGAGCATTACGGGATATGGAAAAGACATGTGTTGTGAAATTGTGAAAGATCTGGCCGACATAAATCCTGTAATCATAAGCGGTTTGGCTTACGGTATTGATACCGTTGCTCATAAAACCGCCCTTGACAACGACCTGAAAACAGCAGCCGTTTTAGGACACGGGCTTGACCGGATATATCCGTCATTAAACCGTTCGCTGGCTGAAAAGATCACACAATCGGGTATACTGATAACAGACTTTTTCAGTAATACCAAGCCCGATCGTGAAAACTTCCCCCGGAGAAACAGAATAATAGCGGGATTATGCGACGCAGTAATTGTAATAGAAGCAGCGGAAAAAGGAGGCGCCCTGATAACAGCATATTACGCCAACGATTATAATAGAGACGTTTTTGCCGTACCGGGTAAAAAAACCGATAATTTTTCAAGAGGCTGCAATCACCTTATAAAAACAAATAAAGCACACCTGGCAGAATCGGCAGACGATATAAAATATATTATGAACTGGACAAAATCAATTAAACCCAAACCCGTACAACGTATCATGTTTGCAGAACTATCAGGTGAGCAGCAAAAAATAGTAAATATCCTGAAAGAAAATCAACCCGTAAGCCTCGACTCAATAGTAGCACTTTCGAAAATGACGTTCTCAAAAGCAACTGCAACCCTTCTCGAACTCGAGCTCAAATCGGTCGTAAAAACCTTGCCCGGCAATTTCTACAAGATTATTGACTGAATTGCAGCCTTCTTTTCCGGCACATCGGCAACACGGCTAAAAAAAGTATAAAAAAGTTTTTTTGATTTTAAAAATTCCGTATATTTGCACTGCAAATCAGCCCATGCGGAAATAGCTCAGCTGGTAGAGCACAACCTTGCCAAGGTTGGGGTCGCGGGTTCGAGTCCCGTTTTCCGCTCAAAGCCTCTTTAAAGAGGTTTTTTTGTAATAACCATTGCCCAGGTGGTGGAATTGGTAGACACGCAGGACTTAAAATCCTGTGGCTATTGTAGCCGTGCCGGTTCGAGTCCGGCCCCGGGCACTCACCCCCCTGTTATGTATGTATGATAAAATAAAAAATACCGGTTATGAAAACCCATACGGCTGTCAATAAACATAAACCATAAGATGTATCATCCCTTATATTTAACTTAAAAAAGCTTTCCGAAAAAATTTAACTTCCGCTTATTATAGCGGATAAGAAAAGAAAATTATTAATTTTACCATTTTAATCCATTAAAGTTATTACTTATGAAATTAAGATCATTCAAATTTCGCAGTTTATCTGTTTCAAAACTCATTTTGATTGCAATTTTAACAATCTTATATACAAACTCCACATATGCAGGCATACCCACTCCCGAATCACATTTTGGATTTAAACCCGGCGAAGATTACAAGCTTTTCAGGTATGAGCAATTGGTAGATTATTTTAAAAAGCTGGATGCTTCCTCGCCAAAAATAACATTGGAAAAGATTGGTAACTCCGAAATGGGAAAGCCTCTTTACCTTGCTTTGATATCATCAGAAGCAAATATATCCGGGCTTGATGATCTAAAAAGCATAAACCGTGAGCTGGCATTAAATCATCAACTCACTTTCGAACAGCAGGATTCTTTAATTTCAGAAGGCAGGGTATTTGTGCTTTTAACCATGTCGATGCACTCCACTGAAGTGGGCCCGTCGCAGGCGGCGCCCGTTATTGCCTATGAGCTGATAACATCAGGCGATCCGGCATTCAAAAAGATAGCGGATAATACCGTTTGCATGATAGTTTTGTGTCATAATCCGGACGGGATGAACATGATCGTCGACCATTACTACGAATATAAGGATACCCGTTACGAAGGCAGCAGCATGCCGGGAGTTTATCACAAATATGTAGGACATAATATAAACCGCGATTTCATAACATTGACTCAATCCGAAAACCTTGCTGTAGCGCGTATTTATAATACAGATTGGTTTCCGCATGTTATGGTTGAGAAACATCAGATGGGTTCAACCGGACCCCGGTATTTTGTTTCCCCGCCGCACGACCCCATAGCCGAGAATGTCGATGCAGGCATATGGAACTGGATGCGTGTTTTTGGTTCAAGGGCTCTTACAGAAATGACGGAAGCCGGTTTAACCGGTATTTCAGTAAATTATTTGTTTGATGATTACTGGCCCGGAGCAACCACCACAAGCATATGGAAAGGCGTTATAGGAATGTTGTCGGAAGCGGCAAGTGTTAACCTGGCATCTCCTATATATGTCGAACCCAATGAACTTCGCACAATCGGCAAAGGCCTGGGCGAATATGCCATAAGCATCAATCTGCCGAAACCCTGGGAAGGTGGTTGGTGGCGACTGTCAGACATATTGGAATATGAAAAACAAAACACCTTCTCATATCTCAGAACAGCAGCCATACATCGTGAAGAAATACTGCGGTTTCGCAATGAATATTGCAAAAGAGAAGTAATAAGAGGCAAGACAAAACCTCCCTATTACTATATTTTACCGCTGAAGCAACATGATCAAAGCGAACTTGTAGAATTGGTAAACCTGCTGGATAAACATGGTATAAAAGTCTACAGTATAAAACAAGATATTGAAGTGGAAAACCGATATTATAAGCCGGGCGATCTGGTAGTGCCGCTTGCACAACCTTATCGCGCCTTTATAAAGGAAATCATGGAGAATCAAAAATTCCCGGCACGTCATTACACACCAGGAGGTGAAATGATACGACCCTACGACATCACAACATGGTCGTTGCCCCTTCATAAAGGTGTTGAAGCCGTGGAAATCAATTCAAGACATCCCGTAATGGAAAATATGCTCGAAGAACTCAACATGCCTTTCTCAATTCACACCAAAAAACCGCAGGTTTTTGAAAAAGTACTTTTCACCGCTACAAACAACGAAAGCTACAAAGCAGCATTTGCAGCTCTGGGCAAAGGGTTTGCGGTCTACAGAACCACCGGGCCGGTTGAATATGATAATATTAAATACCCGGCCGGCAGTTTTATAATCGAAAAAAACGGCAAGCTTGATGATATTATTGATCAACTCCATACCGGACCAGCTTATATAACCCAAGACATAACCATTAACAAAAAAAGGACAGAATTACCACGAATAGCGCTGATGGAAAGCTGGTTTCATGATATGGACGGCGGATGGACGAGATATCTTTTTGACAAATATCACATTCCTTACCGGGCTTTACGGCCTGAAGATCTAAGGGATACCGATCTTACAGATAATTTCGATCTGATGGTTTTTTCCGACGAAAATCCTTCCGTACTGTTAAGCGGCAAATATGAGCGAAACGGCAGGATGATCATTTCACGGTATCCTCCCGAATACACTCGCGGCATGGGCAGCGAAGGGCTGGAAAACATACTCTCTTTTATAGACAACGGTGGCACCGTGGTTGCATGGCGAAGGTCGGCAGGTCTTTTCACGGGTGCTTTGAGCTTTGGAAAAGATGAGGATAAACAAGAATTTCAGCTTCCCTTCAGAGATATCTCTGCCGGGCTTGCAAAAGAAGGTTTATATGTGCCGGGAGCATTGTTAAGGATCAAAATTTTGAAAGACCACCCCGTAACACTTGGTATGCCAAATAAAACCGGCGTTTTTCATCGCGGCAGCCCCGTATTTGCAACGTCTATACCTTATTTTGATATGGACAGACGCGTTATTGCCACTTTTGCCAAAGAAAATATACTTATGAGCGGTTATGCCGAAAAAGAAAAACTGTTAAGTGAAAAATCAGCCGCAGTATGGCTGGCAAAAGGAAAAGGTCAAATAGTATTGTTTACATTTAACCCACAATTCAGAGCTTCAACACCGGCTACCTATAAAATGCTGTTTAACGCCTTATTGATTGAATAATAATCCGGCTGACACAATCCCGGAAATAAAATGCATAATGACCGGAAAAAACCATAAAAAATAATATCGGCATCAAAATGAAAGCAAAAACTTTAACAGTTATTTTTATAAATCAAGTTATTTTTGTAACTTGCACGGCTAAATTTGGACCAAAGCATCATCTTAACTTAAATCAAAAACAACTAAAGTCATGAAAAAAATCTTTATTTATTCCGTTTTATCGGTGTTTGTATTGTTATTATCTTGCGAAATGGATGTTGATAATCCTTTTTTCAGCGAGTATGAAACTCCTTTCGGGGTTCCTCCCTTTGATGAGATAGAGAACAAACATTTTTTACCTGCAATAGAAAAGGGCATTGAGGAGCAGGAGGCTGAAATTCAAGCCATAATAGAAAATCCTGACGCCCCGACTTTTGCAAACACAATAGAAGCCCTGGAATACAGCGGCGATCTGCTTACACGAACATCCAGGGTGTTTTTCAACTACAACTCTGCCAACATTTGCGATGAGATCCAAGAACTGGCAAAGGAAATCTCACCAAAGCTGTCGGCACATTCAAACAATATTTTTCTGAATCTCGATCTTTTTGAAAGAGTTGATGAGATATTCAATCAAAAGGATGAACTGGACCTGACAGCGGAGCAAAAGCGGCTTTTGGAGCGGACGCATAAAAGATTTATCAGAAACGGCGCCGGTTTGCCTGAAGAAAAGAGGGAAAGGTTCCGTGAAATTAATGAAAAATTATCGGTACTTACCCTTCAGTTCGGTCAAAATGTATTGGCGGAAACAAACAATTTTGAATTGCATATTACCGACGAAAAAGACCTTTCGGGGCTGCCTTCTTCGCTTATTGAATCTGCTGCTGAAGAAGCTCGAAACAGAGGCTATGATGAAGGATGGGTCTTTACATTGCATAATCCAAGTGTAAAACCATTTCTCACTTATGCCGATAATCGTGCAAAACGCATGGAAATGAAGCTTGGTTACATAATGCGTGGTGATAATAATAATGAGTATGATAACAAGGAAAATATCAAAGAGATCGTTAATCTGAGGCTGGAAAGGGCAAGAATGCTCGGATATGATAATCACGCCCAATTTGTTCTTGAAGAAAACATGGAACAGACACCTGAAACCGTATATGAATTTCTTGACGAACTTTGGGAAGCTGCTTTACCTATCGCTAAAGCAGAAGCAGACCAACTTCAGGCTATGATAGACAAAGAAGAGGGCGCTTTTAAACTGACTCCATGGGACTGGCGCTATTATGCTGAAAAAGTCAGAAAAGAAAAATATGACCTTGATGAAGAGTTAATACGACCTTATTTTGAACTTAACAATGTTCGCGACGGGATTTTTATGGTCACCAACAAACTATGGGGTCTTAGTTTCGAAGAACGTACCGATGTGCCTCTGTATCACGAAGAAGCCACCGTTTATGAAGTCTTTGATGAAGACGGCTCGCATCTGGGGCTGATGTATATGGATTTTCATCCCAGAGAAAGCAAGAGAGGAGGTGCATGGATGAGCAGCTTCAGGTCACAGCAAATTGACAGAGACGGTAACTTTATCCATCCCATTGTTAAGATAGTCTGCAATTTTTCAAGACCATCAGGCGATAAGCCGGCGCTGTTGACATTCAGGGAAACCGAAACTTTCTTCCATGAATTCGGACATGCACTGCATGGATTATTATCAAACGTAACATATCCAAGCCTTGCAGGCACATCCGTACCCCGCGATTTTGTTGAATTGCCTTCACAGATCATGGAAAACTGGATCAATGAGCCCGAAATAATGCAAATGGTCGCAAGACACTACGCTACCGGAGAACCCATACCCGACAACCTTGTCGACAGGATGATTCGCAGCTCACACCACAACCAGGGATTCGCTACAGTAGAATATCTCGCTGCTTCATATCTCGATATGGACTATCATACCCTGGAAGAAAAGAAAGAGATCAATATTGACCGGTTCGAAGAAGAATGTATAGAAAGAATCGGACTTATGCATGAAATCATTTTCAGGTACCGCAGCACCTATTTCAATCATATCTTTGCCGGTGGATATCATGCAGGATATTACAGTTACATATGGTCAGGGCTGCTCGATGCCGATGCTTTTGAAGCATTCCGTGAAACGGATGATTTTTTCCATCAGCCGACAGCGCAATCATTCCGCGAAAACATACTGGAAACAGGTGGAACAAAAGAAGCAATGGACCTGTATGTGAACTTCAGAGGCAAAGAACCTGAAATAGAACCACTGCTCAGACAAAGAGGGCTTATCAGGGAATAAAAAAATATAATAAGGGCGGAGGTACTAACTCCGCCCTTCCATTTTTCAGTTCGGGTTGTCAGGTGCTAATAATCAAAAAGCATATCCCGGCCAGCCTTAACTTTTTTTTGCCTCAAAATGCTGCTCCAGTAATCTTGCCACGTATTTACCAATGATGTCAAACTCAATGTTTACGACACTGCCTTTTTTAAAATCCTTGAAATTGGTTACTTCATAGGTGTATGGTATTATAGCTACCGAAAACATATTGGGCTCGGAATCAACCACCGTGAGACTGACACCATTTACCGAAATAGAGCCCTTTTCAACCGTAATATTTTTCGGACCCGGATCATATTCAAAATAAAACTTCCAGCTTCCGTCAAACTCCTCAACTTTTGTGCATATAGCAGTCTGGTCAACATGACCCTGCACTATATGCCCGTCAAGCCTGCCGTCAATGCGCATACAACGTTCAAGATTGACTTCATAGCCAATATCCCAGGTACGCATATTGGTCTTATCAAGAGTTTCCTGGATAGCAGTTACCTTATATCGCTTTCTTTCTTTATCAACATCCACTATGGTCAAACAAATACCATCATGAGCTATGCTCTGGTCAATTTTCAACTCATCAGCAATATCCGTTTCTATCGTAAAATCAATATTACCCCTGTCCTTTTCGATATTAACCACTTTGCCTGTTATCTCAACTATTCCCGTAAACATAATTTTATCTTTTTTAAATTTATAATATATTCTATTTTAACACTAATTGAGCGATTTTCGTTCACGATTAAGAATTTATAAACCATTCAAATTTACAACATTCCTGCATATTATTCAAATTTTAATCAGGTTCTATCCGTAGCCGGGCAATATACCTGCTTTTTAAAAGATCCTGATAATTGACGGCACAGCTTGAGGCAATCTGTATACCGGCAAGCATTTTCAATAAGAATGTTTCGTTATTATTTTATTTCCGGGCGTAAAAAATTCAGTGTTTCACCTAAAGAACCTTTTCAATAACCAACTAATTTAGCCATACATTAAAACATAATTAGTGCTTGTTTCATAATTGATGCATTAATTAATTGTTTTTTGGTTCTTGGTTAAGGTTAATTGGGTTTGGAGCCACCCTGTTTCGTACAGGGTGGCTTCTTTTTTGGGCAAATGCTCTTTTATTAAATACCCGGGGGGGTTTTTGAAATCCTCCCCTGACCTGTTTCTTTTAACGGACGATCTTTACCCTTTTGGTCATTACGCTGTTTGATGTATATACCTGCATAAAGTACAGGCCTGTATGCAGATCTTTTACGTATATTTCCACATGCATTGCATTAACCGCTCTTTCCCTGATAACTTGTCCACGTATATCTATCAGCCGGACCTGTTCTATAATATCGTTTGCTTCGACAGTAAACTTGTTGTGTGCGGGATTGGGAAATATTTTTACTTCATCGATAATTTTTTCTTCAACGTATAGAGCCAGGAAGTTTGCTGTAAGGGCAATATCCTTAGCGGGCATAATTACGGTTGCTGTAGCAATATCAGGATCATCAACATATTCCGTATTGCCGGTCCAATTTTTGAACTCCCAGTCAATATCAACAGGAGTTGCTTTAATAATTACCTCTTCCCCTTCTTCGTAGCTACCATAACCTTCAACAATACCTCCTTCTTCGGGATTTGCTTTGAGAGTAAGGTCATATTTGGGTAATTGGTCAAAAACAGCTGTCAGGCTGATATCTTCGGCCGGCATGGTTACTGTTGTTACAGCCGATCCGGGGTCATCTGCATATTCAATATCGCCTGCCCAGTCGATGAATTCCCAGCCTTTATTTGCTTCGGCAAAAATTTCCACTTCTTCGTCCATATAGTATTCGCCTTCACCTTCAACGGTACCGCCTTCTTCAGGATTTGGAACAATAACAAGATCATATACGGGAACTCCGCTAAAGTTGGCTGTGAGGGTAATATCTTCGGGCGGCATCTGGTATTCAAAGCTTTCATCTTCACTAACCACATTACCGTCTTCGTCTGTCCAGTTAATAAAAAAGAACTCTTCATTTACCGTGCAGGAAACAGCTACCATCTGCCCTGCCCCATGCTCACCACCACCTTCTACAATACCACCTTCAGGAGGATCAGCCTCCAGGGTAAGTGTAAATAAGGTTGGTTGCTTATAAGCAGCAATGACATGCCTTATCTCCCTCAATGTCCGCGCATTATCACCATCTGCAGGATGTCCTGTCATCCCCTCCAGGAATTCAATGTCAGGATTGGAAAGGTATGGAACCCTGGTTGCATCTAAACTATCCGGAAAATACTCACCGCTTGTGTAAGTCATAACTGTGCAAAACATCTGGTTGTTCATTCCAAGCCACCTCCAGCCGGCTGACCAGATATTTTCCGGCCAGTTCGACCAGTTTGTGGGTCCGGGCTGCGTATTTTGTTCTTTGTGATGATGACAGCCCATATTGTGCCCCATCTCATGGACATGGGTATATGAAGTACCGGCCTGCTGCACACGGGTAAGGGAAAAACCCCATGAAGGGCTCCCAAATTTATTTGTAAGAAGCCATGCAATTCCTCCCACATCAGAAACATGTGCAAAAAGAGCTACCAAATCGGCTCCGTAAATTTCCCTCCACTGGTGAACTTCACCGAATGGCCCGTGGCCATATGTTAACCCCTGCAAATCAGTAACAGAATTACCGCTTTCAGTATAATTCACCAGGTTTGAATGTACAAGCGTTACATTCATTTTGGTTTCGCTGTTTTCCAATGCCAATTGAGCTTTTTCCATGGCCATAGCAATGGTATTGTTAATAGAGCCCTGGTTAGCGTTCGCCCAGCCTTCAGCCGTTGGAGTATAAACAATCATCACATCCACGTTGGCAGTGTCTCTGTAGTTTTTTTCAGCGGCTTCTTTAAGCCTTTCCAATTGCTTTTTATCCAGTTGCGGGTATTTATCAGCAACTAACGGAGGGCCGCTTTCAATGAAATCTATTTTTGGAACATCAAGACGCTTGAGGTAAGTTAAACCGCTTTCAGCATCGGTATTAATACTGTATCTCTCATTCTTTTCCGGCAGCCTTATCGAAGCAGTGACATATCCATCCGTTTTATTTAAAATAATATATCCCATAGGATAATCATCAAACCTGGAGCGAATTGACAAAGTACCGTTTACGTTTCGGTTTACACGGTCAATAGTGGTTAAATAAGATTTATCATCAAACAGCTCAATGAATAGCTTAGCGCCGGCAGAGTACGATTTTACATCCCAAATCTGCGGGTTAAGCTCAACAGAGCCGATTTTTTCGTAAGGCATGTAAAACTCTTTATGTTTCAAATCTTCCGGTTCATCAAAGCCGGATAAAAAAGGCATTGCCTCCTGACCAAAGAAAGAACTTAACGAAAATTGCAATAACAAAAAAAATAAAAAAATATGCTTCATGAATAGATAATTTTAAAATTAATATTGACAAATAAAACAAACTATATATATAATTCCACTGGAGTGGCCAGATTTAAAAAAAAGTATGATCAGCAATGATATCAAGGACCTTCGGGAGGTATCAGAACAGTGTCGATTTCTATAATATCCTTATTGACAAATTCCTCAATATAGATCATCCTATCTATTGGATCCGTTTTGATCCTGTAATTCATATTTTTTTCCGGTATTTTTATCGTTCCACCGGTAATACCATCTGTAGAGGTTATGATCATGTACCCCGAAGGATAATTCACAAATCTTGCCCTTACAGATATTGTATTATGAATGTTTATACTGAACTTTTCGATATATGCAACCAGCTGTTCCTCATCGGGAATAATAATATGTATTGTGTCCTGCTCCTGCCAGGTTTTGAGCAACGATTCGGTGAGTCTTACCGAATCACGGATCGTCATGGTTTTATCATCCTTTTCCCACGGATCATTTTTACAGGACTGCCGGTTGACAGCAACCCCTGTTTTATCGCCGTCATTTTGTGCTGATTCTGACAAATTATTGGAGCATCCCGGTTTTTCATTACCGGAAAAACCAGCGACAAAAAATAATATCATAACCAGGTTAGCCGGAAATATCTTCATATATTCAAAATTAAATCTAAAGATCAAAATCGAAGTCCACAAATTTAATAAAAATTTAAATATTATTTTAAAACAGATTATCCGGTATATTCCAGCGTATATATTAATTTAAATGCTATGGGGTTTTCAGCCTGTCAGTGAATATTATGATACTGTTTTTATCTGATTTACCATATTTTTTTCATGAAATATTTTAAATAAACGAACGGACAAAAAGAATTAAAAATTTACTATTTTTGACCTTTTTGTAATACTTTGCAAGCTATTCGAATTGCACAAACGGATATAATATGGCAAAACATAGTGATGATGTTCGCGACGGTTTCACCAGCAAGTTTGGGATAATATGTGCTGCGGCGGGTTCTGCAATAGGTTTGGGAAACATATGGCGTTTTCCTTATGTGGTTGGTGATAGTGGTGGTGGTGCTTTTTTGTTGATATATCTTGGGTTTATTGTTCTTTTGGGCATTCCGGTGATGCTTTCGGAGTTTATTATCGGGCGTCGTGGACAGCGTAACGCTTTTGGTTCCTTCAAGCGGCTTGCTCCGGGGAAGCCCTGGTATCTTGTCGGTGTTATGGGTATAGTTGCGGCATTTATGATTCTTGCATTTTACAGCACTATTGCAGGATGGACACTTCATTACGTCATCCAATCATTTGCCAACACTTTTGCAGGCAAAACATCCACAGAAATAACCCGGATATTCGAGGATTTTCATACCCAGGCATTCCTGCCTTTGTTGTGGCAGATCATATTCTTGGCAATGACAGCCTGGATAATTTTTTCCGGGGTAAAAAAGGGAATAGAAAAATATACCAAGGTACTTATGCCCTTCCTGGTTTTGTTGCTGATAATAATGGCTATCCGTTCGGTTACTTTGGAGGGCTCTTATGAAGGAGTTCTGTTCCTGTTCAAACCGGATTTTTCGGCAGTTGATTCAGGTGTGCTGCTCGCAGCATTAGGGCAGGCTTTTTTCTCATTGAGTATAGGCATGGGCGCCTTGATCACCTATGGTTCATATATAGGCAAACAAAACAACCTCGGCAATATCGCGGTGGAAGTTTCCCTGGCTGATACACTAATAGCTATACTTGCCGGCGTGGCTATATTTCCGGCTGTATTTGCATTCGGGCTCGATCCCGCCGAAGGTCCCGGGTTGATATTTACTGTTTTACCAAACATATTCCATCAAATGCCGGGTGGCTATTTTTTCAGCATCATATTTTTTGTATTGCTTGCCATTGCTGCATTAACCTCGTCGATAAGCATACTTGAAGTAGTGGTGGCATATCTGACAGAAGAGCTGAACCTGACACGTCATAAGGCAACATTTATGGCAGTTATAGCCGCTGCCTTCGTCGGCATATTCTGCACACTTTCATTCGGCACGCTGAAAAACATTACAATAAGTGAATTGGGCATATTCGGACTGCTAGACTTTACAGCGTCAAACCTTTTACTTCCACTTGGAGGGCTGCTTATTGTAGTGTTTGTCGGATGGTACATGAAAAAGAAAGATGTCAAGGAGGAAGTGTCAAACAGAGGCACCCTCAAAGTACGCTTTTTTGACGTGCTGAGATTCATTCTGAAATTTATCGCACCTGTGGCTATTGCCATCGTTCTTTTTGATAGTTTGGGAATTATAGACAGGCTGACGGGTTGACGGATCTTCCGGACTATGGGTTTATTAACACCGGTTATGTTTTAATTGACTGTTAACCCTTGAGCATTAACTGTTATTGACACTATTTGAGTTTTCGCAATATAAGATTTTGTTAACTGTCATTTGTCTTTAATGGATCTGTTATTAACATTTGATATTAAAAAAACAATTATTTATTAATCTGTTATGGAAAATATTTTAGATGTTTTCAATACGGCTATTTCCTTTTACAATAAATTTGTTGGCGGTTATTTACTGCTGCTGATATTGGTTCCGGCTGGTATTTTCTTTACCTTTAAGTTCCGGTTTTTGCATCTAAAGAAGTTCTGGCATTCCTTTGGTATTTTAGCAGGCAGGTATACCAAGAAAGGCGAGTCGGGCGATGTAAGTCACTTTAAAGCACTTACCACTGCTTTAAGTGCCACAGTTGGAACAGGCAACATTGTAGGAGTGGCGCTTGCTATATATTGGGGCGGGCCGGGTGCAATATTCTGGATGTGGGTGACCGGTTTTTTCGGGATGATGTTGAAGATGGTTGAGTGTACTTTGGGTCTTAAATACCGCCGGTTCAACCCTGACGGCACTGTTTCGGGCGGGCCCATGTATTATATGGAGCATGGCCTTAAAGACAAGCTTGGCAAGCATGCCAAAACATTAGCCATAATATTTGCTGCCGCCGCCGTCTTATGCTCTATGGGTACAGGCAACATGGCTCAAAGCAATTCGATGACCGACATTCTGAACTCCACGTACAGCATTCCTCACTGGTTAAGCGGTCTGGCTATTACCGGCCTGGTATTACTTATTGTAATTGGGGGGCTAAGACGAATTGCAGAAGTTACCTCGCGTCTGGTGCCGTTTATGGCGGCGGTTTATTTTATTGCCGCCCTGTTGGTAGTAATTCTTAATATCGAAAACCTTATTCCTGCTTTTGCCTTGATTTTTCGTGATGCATTTACAGGAACGGCTGCTACCGGAGGCTTTGTCGGTTCAGCTTTCATCCTTACACTTACAATGGGAGTAAGGCGTGGATTGTTTTCCAACGAAGCAGGTCAAGGCTCAGCCGCTATGGCTCATGCTGCAGCAAAAACCAAATACCCCATGCGAGAAGGATTGGTGGCCAGCCTCGAACCCTTTATCGATACACTGTTCATCTGTTCACTCACCGCCATTGTCATTATTATGACCGGAGCATGGTCGCATCAAGACGCTGAAGCAGGCGTCTCTTTAACAGTACTCGCATTCGAACTAGGCCTCGGTAACATTAACCTCGGATTCCTCGCCTCTCACATCATAGCTGTAGGATTGATGCTATTCGCTTTCTCTACAATAATATCATGGTCTTACTACGGATCAAGAGCAGCACAATATATATTCGGGTTTAAGGCAATAAAAAAATATTACTATGTTTACGCCGTGTTTGTATTTCTGGGATCAATCTGGGGATTGGAACTGGTATGGAACTTCGTCGACATGGTGATCACTTTTATGACAATACCAAATATTATAGCAATTCTCTTACTGACACCGGTTATGAAAAAAGAGATAGACAGTTATTTTAAAAGCAAGCACTACAGAGAGTTGTAAAGATAACGGGCAAAAAGCAACAATGGACAACGGCTGATGACTATTGAAAAAAACAAAAGAGCTTTTAAATGACACAAAAACAGAGATCACAGCCATATTAATCGCTGTCATTAAAATAAAAGCTACCCCGGATAAGTTATATAATTAAATTTTCTATTTAAATAACGATGAAGCTGTTACTGGTTTTACTTATCCTTCATAATATAACCTTCCAGCTGTCTGCCCGTGAGCCTCAAAAGCTTGACAGACCTGCAAAGGCAGATGAGCCCGAAAAGGCTGACAAGCCTCGCGAACCCAGCCAGCCGAAGCAAATTGAATTGCTGAATGCTCTTTCCATGGAATTTGACAAAAGAATTGGCGACGATGCCAGACGTGTCATTGGAATGGTCCTTTTTAAACATGAAGACGCATACATGCATTGCGACAGCGCATACCTTTATTCTCTAGATAACAGCTTAAAAGCGTTCAGCAACATACACATACAGGTAGGTGACACCATAGACATACATGGCGACAAGCTCTATTACGACGGCAACACAAGTATTGCCGAATTGCACGGTAATGTCAAAATGCAAGATAAAAACATGGTGCTGACCACCGATCATCTTATCTACGACCTGAAAGCAAATACAGCCAATTATTATGACGGCGGCAGAATAATTGATCATGATAATGTGCTTACCAGCAAATGGGGTTTTTATTATGCCGACACTAAACACTTCTTCTTCAAAGATGATGTAAAGCTTGTGAATCCTGAATATACAATGGATTCAGATACTCTGAAATATAACACACTGACCGAAATAGCACATTTCTTTGGACCGACAACCATCATAAGTGAAGAAAACATCATCTTTTGTAAAAATGGCTGGGACGACACCAAAAATGATATTGCCCAATTCAGCCGCGAAGCATTTATCAATAACAACGAACATTCAATTACCGGCGACAGTTTGTTCTATGACCGTAATAAAGGTTACGGAAGAGCATTAATGAATGTAATGGTTATAGACACCGTACAGGATTTAATCATAAACGGTCATTTTGGAGAACATTTCGAAAAAAAAGGTTTGTCAGTGGTCACACAGGAAGCAATGCTTACAATTATATCAGAAAAAGACTCGTTATTTTTACACGCCGACACCCTTAAATACTTTCTTCAGGATGAAACCGGAAATCATGATAGCGTCATTGCCGGCAAAAATGACTTATTGCACAATAAAAAAGAATTGAACGAAAAAGGATACATGCAGGAAAGTGAAAAAGAAAATAAAGAAATAAAAAAATTGCTGGCCTATAACCGTGCCAAATTTTACCGTACCGACCTGCAAGGCATGAGCGATTCACTTGTATATAATTTTAGCGATTCAGTTATACACATGTACCATAATCCTATATTGTGGTCGGAAGAGCATCAGCTTACAGCAAAGAAAATAGAAATAGAAACATGGAATAATACCGTCAATAAAGCTCACCTGATCGATGCTGCTTTTATAATTTCTGAAGAGGATACGGCAAAATTCAACCAGGTGAAAGGACGAAAGATTACAGGACATTTCAATGAAAACCAGCTTTACAAAGTTGATGTCTTTGGCAACAGCGAAACAATATATTATGTCAGAAATGATGATGGTGATCTTATTGGTATAAATAAAGCCATTTCAACAAATATGACCATTTTCGTCGATAATAACCAGGTAAATCATATCATTTTTTTCGAAAACCCGGAGGCCGATCTTTTCCCGCCCGAAGACCTGGCTCCTGAAGAAAGACTGCTCAGGCATTTTAAATGGCACATTAACCTGAGACCAAAATCAAAAAAAGATATTTTCACCTGGAAATGACTTTTGTACCATAAAAACATGCTC
This sequence comes from Bacteroidales bacterium, assembly GCA_003559855.1. GTDB lineage: Bacteria > Bacteroidota > Bacteroidia > Bacteroidales > UBA7960 > PUKZ01. Next base: position 2,539 of record PWJZ01000075.1, on the reverse strand, counting down.
CCAGTATAAAACTTATACATATTATTATATGTTTAACCACAACTTGATAATTATTTCCTTTATATTGATATCCGGTTTTTCTAACCATAAAATATCAGGTCAGAGATCCGAAACATTATTACACATTGACTCGGTAAGTATAATTGAAGATTCATATATAGCCATCGGCTGGACTTTTGAATCGGATGTTGAAGAAGGGTACTTTGTTATACACCGTCGAACCTATAATATATATGATTCAATTGCAGCAATTGACAATTTCGACATTGACTTTTTTGTTGACACAAATATATCTGTTTCGGAAAAGCCTTATTCTTATTATATTTCAGCACGAAAGCTTAAAGAAGACGGCTCATATGAATCCTTTGCCTCTTCAAAGGCACATCAGACAATATTTATCGAAGCCTCAGACTATGATATTTGCAAAGAGACGATAAACGTAAAATGGTCTAATTATGTTATCACCACTACCGTTGGAATACCCGACACTCTTGATAAACCCTTTGATTCTACTATCGTGTGGATGTCATTTAACAGCGGGGATTTTGAAATAGCAGACACTTTGTCAATTAATAAGGAAAATATAGAGATACCTGCGACCGAACCCGGAGAATATTGCTTCAAATTACGATCGTTTGATTCACAAAACCCTTCTCTCACAACAACATCCAACATAAGATGCATTACCACAACAACTCTTGATCCCCCCGAATTCGCTTATCTTCGCAAAGCATCAGTCATCAATAATGCGTTTTTACGATTATACCTCTATGCCGACAGCACAATAAGTTATCCGGCTTATGTTATTTACAGGACGACCGGTCAGCATGAAAATTTCTTTCCTGTCGACACTATTAATTCCAATAAGGCAAACATAACATACGATGACGATGGTGCTGATATTTTCAGTTCCCCGCACAGCTATTATTTTGAAGTTCTTGACAGTTGCCGCAGACCGGTGAAAAATTCCAATACGGTCAGCTCTTTGTTCTTGTATGCCGAACCTTTGTCGGTAAATGAAAACCATCTGCAATGGAACTTGCCGGAAGGTTTTCCCGAAGGTGTGGATCATTTCGTTGTCAGACGTAAAACCGGAAAAGACGGCAAGTTTGAAACTCTTGCACAGTTACCCGGTAATCAGGATCATTATAACGACATTTTTTCAACAACCAACTCAGATCTCACATATCACGAATTTATGTACAAAATTAAAGCCATTGGAGTTTCACAAAATCCATTCGGATTCAAGGACACGGTCTTTTCCAATCATGCCCTGGCCGAACGGGCCGTTGAAATATTCATACCCAATGCCTTCAAACCCGAAAGCACGATTGAAAAAAACAGGGTGTTCAAACCGGTAATTCGTAATGCCACACCTGAAAAATACCGTATGATAATCTATAACAACTGGGGAAAAATAGTATTTAACACTGAAGATTATAACATTGGCTGGAATGGCAACATTAACAGTAAAAAAGGTTCTCCGGGAGTATATCTTTATGAGATCAGTTTCAGAACCGATAATGGAAAAACCTATAATAAAAAAGGAACTGTGAAATTAATCCGGTAAATTCAAAACAAAACCTAATAAGATTGCCGGGGTGTTTTTGAAGAACGAAAAGTCTAATAAGCCAATAAGGCAAAGCAGTAACGCTTTACCTTTTATTCCATAAATTAGGACTACGACTTATGTGAAGAACAGCGGAAATAATCACAGATTTATTACTTTCATCAATAGAATAATGAATCATAAAAGGAAAGACATCTAAAATAGCAGTCCTTACATTATCATAGCGTATATTAAAAGCTTTGGGGTTTTGTTTAATAGAACGGACTTTTTTACGAACTTCGGCAGTAAAACTTTTACCAAGACCTTTTTGCTTATAATTATACCAAAGAGCTGCCTCCCAGATATCTTTTTTTGGCAAGGGGTAAGATAATTGATCTATACATTACAATTCTTTTTCAATATCATCCATAGCAGAATCAAAATCTAAGGCAGAATCCGGGCTTTTCCTGTAATCCCCGAGCCGCTCTTTTACCAATTCTTTGTGCCATTCAGGAATGTCGATTTCTTCCTTTTCAATATCCTTGTATTTGTTCTTAAGGTCGTTCCATTCGTTAATAGGGATGAACACACCTGTTATTTGCCCTTTGCTGTCTGATATATATTGTAACTTCATAACAAAGCAAATTTTTTATTCTTGATTTATATCCCATACCAATTTAAGGTATTTGAAAACCATTTTCTTTTCAAAAATACTTAATTTTAACCTTAAAACAAAACCGTAAAACTGGATAGCCTTACTCAGCCCCAATTATTAAAACAAAATATCAACTTATTACAAAATTCCACAGATTTTAGGAAAAGCCTATCCCCTCAAACACTCAAGCCTTATCAGCTTATTTTTTCCTCACACAACCTGTTAAATATCCAAAAAATTTTTTATAAAAATTTTTTTCTGTTAACTATTATTTGTATATTCGTATGTCAAAAAAATGTTAAACAAAAATATTTTAGTCATGAAAAAGTCATTAC
>PWJZ01000007.1 GCA_003559855.1 Bacteroidales bacterium | reverse complement strand
GACACTAGTGATTATTTGATATTATTTGAAGAATTCAGAAAAACTTTATCATCTGATCTTTGAGTTAACCAATATTTAGCATGTGGGGTTCATAATATTTATTTTTAAGATTTAACAAATCAATTATTTCGTTTTTCTTTTACTGTCCATTAATATGGATAAAACCTTTTTCGTCATATGTTAAAACAAAAAAGTACAAAAAAATGTTTTCAAACGCATTCATTTTTGTCGTAAGTTATTGATAAACTTTACGATATTGTTATTTCTGTTTAGCTAATAAATACTCCTTAACACTTAAGGCTGCTTTTGCTCCCTCACCTGAAGCTATAACTATACGTTTCCCGAAAGCGTTTGTAACATCTCCACAGGCAAATATTCCAGGAGTAATTGTTGAACAATCATAATTTATTTCAATTTCACCAGCTTGATTCAAATCAACTAATTTTTTACAAAATTCCGTATTTGGCAAAAATCCAACCTGAATAAAAACGGCTTCACAATTTATTGTTTTGGTCTTATTGCTCTTTTCAGATTGTATGACGACACCTTCAACTTTGTTTTTGCCTAATATTTTAGTAACATCATGCCCCTCAAAAATTGTAACAGCATTATCCTTTTTCAATTTATCTATATTCTCCCGGTCGGCTATCATTTCTCCTTTTGTTACAATAGAGACATTACATCCGTTTTTATTTAGATCATTTGCTGTTTGCACTCCGGAATTGCCACCACCAATAACAACAACATCCAGTCCTTTAAATAGCCCTATGTCCTGAACCGACCTGTAAGATACACCTTTACGGGCTAATTCTTTTTCACCGGGAATTCCCAATTTTCTCTTCTTCATTCCTGTGGCAATTATAACTGCTTTAGAATAAAATTTATATTGTTCTTTTGTAACAATTTCAAATCTATCCTTAAGTTGTTTTAGTTCGATGACCTCATCTATCTTGTGATCTAAAAAATGTTCATGAAGAAATTGATCTCTGAATTTGTTTATAAGTTCACCACCGGTTATAAAATCAAATCCCATATAGTTTTTCACTTTTGAACTATCTATAACTTGCCCTCCGATATCATTTGTTATAAAAAAAGTATCTATTTTGGAAATAGAAGCATATACAGCAGCTGTTAGACCAGCAGGTCCTCCGCCAATAATTACTAGTTCATATAGATCTTTCCATGAATATTCTGATGGTGAATTTTTAAATTTTTGCAGACATTGATGTGAACAGAAATAATATTTTTTACCTTCAACATCAACATAAAACTTTTCATCCTTAACTGTCATTCCACAAACCGGATCTGTATACATATGTAAAAATTTTTAAAATTATTAAATCTTTAAAAAGCCCCTTTTCATCACTTCTGATCTTATACACATTATCCGCCGGCATTTCTATAATCAATCCATCTCCTCAATAACGAGTTTTTCCATATTGCCGCACCAAATAATCACTTTATCAACATGTTCGTCCGCAAGTAATATTTTCAGTTTATTGACCTTATATGCCTCAGCAAAGGGGTGTTTTTCGCTAATATGTTCTTTTTTATGATCAACAAACTACCGGCACCTTCACATTCAATGAAAGTCAAACACAAACACCCTGCCGACTTTAATGCGCGATATATTTCTTACCCTTTGTTATTCCTATAATATAAATATATAAGCAATATAGAACCATTATTGTTCATAATTGATTTTTTTTGAATTCGGATGGTTTAGGTATGCCCGATGTTTTCTACAATCACATACAAAAACATACAAAAGCCGTTGGGTAATTAACAGCCAAAAATAGCATACAAGCGCGGAGAATGTAATACATTACCTGGGGCAATACGCTCACAGTGTTGCTATTAACAATCAGCGGATTTTAAATATCACGGACACTTATATGACTTTTCTTCCCAGAGGTCTGATTTGTGCCACAAAATCTACTATATTGTAGAAATTTATCCGCATATGCAAGCATGGTATTTTTAGAATAAGTTAAGTTTATAATTGGAAAAACCTTTTGATTGCCACGTCAGCAGGCATTTATTGCCTAAAGTGCCATTATCCTGCTTTTGTGGCACAGTATTTTCATTTTAATTAGCATCTAATTCGAAAATTAAAAATAATAAAAATTTAAAAAACTTAAGCTATGAAAAAGATTAGTAAATTAAGCATTTTGCTCGTTCTGTTTACAACTTCAACTGTTTTGTTGACATCATGTCAAAACGGAAAGGAAAAGGAAAAGGAAAAAGAAAAGTCCGAAATGGAAGAAGCGCGCAAAGAAATATTAAGTAAGTACGAAGAACTGAAAATTGATATTAATGAGCGCATTGAAGAAATTAACAACAGGATGGAAGACGCTTCTGATGAGCTCAGGGAAGATCTGAAAAGCGCTAGAGAAGACTTGTCAGATGAAAGATCGAAGCTTGAGAAAACAATGGATGATATAAAAGATGCATCCAGAGACACATGGGATGAAGTAAGTGCTTCTGCTGAGAATACCTATGCTTCAGTAAGAGATGGCGTTCAGGAAGTCGTTCAGGATATCGAAGAGTGGTTTGAATAGTCATTCTTAGGCACCTGTTTAAAAGAGGATAATAATATAAAACCTCCGAATCAAAGCGGGATTCTTTTCCATACCAATGGATCAGAATCCCGCTTATTTTTGTATTCGTTCAGGTTGTTTTTACCATATGCTTTCCATAGTGCTTTTTAAAGAATGCTTATTATAACTGAATTCGCCTGCTGATTTACTTAGATAAATTCTTCCTCAAAAACAAACTATTACATGTTGCTATTTCTTTTTAAATATATGGGTGGCTTGTCCATAATACATTTCAGCTGCTTCCATAATGGTTTCTGAAAGTGTAGGGTGGGGATGGATGGTCAGCTCCAGGTCTTTGGCAACGGCACCCATTTCAATAGCCAGGGTTGCTTCTGCTACAAGGCTTCCTGCTCTTTTGCCGGCAAATTCAGCCCCAAGAAGCCTGTCGTTTTCAGAATTGATGATCAGTTTTGTCAGGCCATGTTTAATTCCCTGGGTTGCTGCCCTGATTTTGAATGACATATTCAAGTGAATCAAGCCATTCACGATTCTCAATTTCGTAAAAGTTTTCTTTTTCCATTCTGATAATGGGTTTACAATTTATTTATTAAGTATGAAAAACATGCCAGAGTTTTTTCACTATTGCAACAGTAACCGTAATATGCTGATAAACAATAGCCGAATTCGGGTAGAAGCAGGGTTTGAAGAAAAACTGTGCTAAGGAAAAAAATTATCATATCGTGTAAAAATTTCCACAATAGCATCTGTTTACGTTTGGTTTATTTTGATTGATCCCATATAGTTTTTATTTATCCGGTTGAAAATGAAGGAGAGATCTTTTGAAGTTGATGCCACTGGGCTGAGCCAGCATTTTAAAGAAAAGAACTTACAACATCGACATAGCATCATGCACAAAAATTGTTTCGGGCAAAATTATCCCGATCCATGGCATGGAATTTGAAAATCTATAATCGTCAACTACAATTTGCATCGGTGCAAGCAAATAACTGGCATATCCGGCAAATTGCATAAAATGAATTATTCACCAAAAAAAATAATCATGATAATGAAAAAGAAATTCACAGTAACAATTATTTTGACAGCGATTCTGGCAGCCACGACCTTGTCAGCAAAAGCTCAACAAATCAGCGTTGGGGTTAAAGGTGGGTTAACCATGAGTAATCTTTATATGGAAGAAGATGATATTGATGATGAAAATGCGAGATTTGGAATTCATGCAGGATTATACAGCCAGTATATGCTTTCTGAAACATTTGGCATACAGCCTGAATTGCTCTATACAGCCAAAGGAACCGAAGCAATTTATGACGGATTTATTAGTCAAACTGTAAATTTTAATCTCAATTATTTGGAGCTTCCAATATTTGCGGTTTTTCGCCCCCTGGAGATACTGGAATTTCATGCAGGGCCCTATGTTGGGTTGTTGCTGAACAGTAACATAAAATATTCGGGAGCTATTGAAGGAGAAGATGAAATAAGCAGAGACAACTTCAACACCCTGGATTATGGTATTGGCGCCGGTGTGGCATTGAACTTTGGCATTGTACAAGCGGGAATCCGATACAATTTGGGTCTTCAGAAAATTGCCAAGACTGATATTGCCAATTTACTTTTGGGTGACAGCAAAAACGCATACGGACAATTATATATCGCTTTCAGGCTTTATGAATAATCATATAAGAATTAAAAAAAGTTACAATGAAAAAATTAGAAAACAAAGTTGCATTGATTACCGGCGGTGCCGGTGGCATTGGTAAAGCTACAGCAAAAAAGTTTATTGATGAAGGTGCCAGAGTCATGCTTACTGATTTAAAGGAAGATGCCCTGAAAAAGGCGCAGGAAGAACTTGACAGTGACAATGTATATTACATTGCTGCAGATGTGAGTAAAACCGAAGATGTTAAAAAATATGCACAAAAGGCTGAAGAACTCTTTGGTAAAGTAGATGTATTTTTTAATAATGCCGGCATAGAAGGACAGGTAAAACCTATAACGGATTATCCGGTTGAGGAGTTTGATAAATTGCAGGCTGTGAATGTCCGTGGGGCATGGCTTGGCTTAAAATTCATCATTCCCCTGATGAAAGATGGTGGCAGTATTCTTTTAACCTCATCAGTAGCAGGATTGATTGGAATGGCCAACATGAGTGCATATGTAGCCAGCAAACATGCGCTGAATGGTATTACGCGTTCGCTTGCCCTGGAGTTAGCAGGGAGAAATATAAGAGTCAATGCGATAAACCCGTCACCTGTTGATAACAGGATGATGCGTTCTCTTGAAAAAGGCTTTAGTCCTGATGATTCGGAAAATGCCAAATCACAGTTCGAACAGATGATCCCTTTGGGACGTTATGCTGAAAATGACGACATTGCCAATCTGGCAACATTCCTTGCAAGTAATGATAGCAGCTTTATTACCGGAGCCATCCATGCAATTGATGGTGGTATGACCGCATAAGCTAATAGATTGATTGTATATAATAAGTTTAACTAAAAAAAATCACTACTGTCCGATTAAAATTAAATATAGCCACTAAGACACAAAAACACTAAGACTCACAAAGCTGATAGTGCTGATTATAAAGCCCTTAGTGCATCTTAGTGT
>PWJZ01000095.1 GCA_003559855.1 Bacteroidales bacterium | reverse complement strand
CTTAGAGTCTTGGTGGCATAAAAGAAATATAAATAGTACCACCGAAACCATCAATTTTAATAAAATTGTTATCAATATTGATATTCATGAGTTTCAAAAGATTTTAATCGGACAGTAGTGATTTGAATTAGATAATTCATTCGTAAAATATTTTTAATATTGTTTTGTTAGCTTTGTACAATAAAATCTTTTAAATTTTGTCATACATGAACAGGCAAAAGAAGATTAAATGAATTTGCAACACAAAGTTATTTCCGGCAGCGTTTGCAGGTTTTTTTTGCATTACAGATCATTGTTGATATTCTCTTTATTGCTGGTTACACCAAATTTTATGTTTGCGAACCTCAATATGGATATAAAAAGGTTATCGGGAGTGGTGATACAAAAGGAAGACTCTGCGGCATTAGAGAATGTACATGTGATAAATATTACCCGTTTGCGTGGCACTTCAACGGCAGATGACGGCAGATTTGCAATAAATATGATGGTTGGTGACACAATCATGTTTCAGGCAATCGGTTTTAAGAATGATACCATTATTGTTACGGAAAAGTTTTACAGAGAAACCGATTTTGTGGTGGTGGAATTAAGAAAGAAGGTTTACAAGCTTCCCGGTGTTGATATTTTTCCTTATGCGACATATTCTGAATTCAGGCAAGCCTTTATTTATTTTGATGATGATAAGATCACAGATACTGTAACGCGGCTTGATCTGGATTTGCCCGAACAACTTTATTTAGCTCCGACCAGTGAAGGTGCTGGCGTTATCATGACGGGACCCGTCACCCTTTTGTATGAACAATTTAGCCAAAGGGGGCGTGAAAAGAGGAAATACCGCGAAGTTAAACAACAGGCTGAAAAAGACGGGAAGATGGCAAGATTGGTAAATCCAACCGTGGTAAGGAGTTTAACAGGGCTACAAGATATAAAGGAAATCAATGACTTTTTGGATTTCTGCAACCTAAGCTATGATTTCATTGTCAACTCAAAAGAATACCAGGTATATCAAGCTCTTTTGGATTGTTACAGACAATATAAGAAAAAAGTCGAATAAAGAATGATCAGGAGCCTTTTATTTCTTTAATGGCTTTGGTTAGTTCCGGCAATACATTTTTAAAATCTCCCAGAACTCCGTAATCGGCAACTTCAAATATAGGGGCATCGGGGTCTTTGTTTATAGCAACAATAACCTTTGATGAGGAAATACCGCCAATATGCTGGATTGCACCGGATATTCCACAAGCTATATAAAGAACCGGTGCGATTATTTTACCTGTTTGCCCGACGTGCTCATCATGAGGGCGCCAACCTTCGTCCGAAACGGGTCGCGTACATGCTGTTGCAGCACCAAGGACGTCTGCAAGCTCTTCTATCATATTCCAGTTTTCAGGACCTCTCATGCCTCTGCCTCCGGAAACAACTATTTCAGCATCGGTTAACAATAATTTACCTGTGATCTTATCGACAGATAATAATTTGATGTTGCTTTTTTCGCTTACCGCTTCAGCTTTAAAGTCTTCGATCTGAGGAGTGTCGCCTGATGGGTCTTTAATTCCGAAAGAGTTTTGTGACAGGGTCAGGACCTTGATCGCGGAACTTACCTTAACGTCGGCAAAGGCTTTACCGGTAAAAACTTTCTTTTTGATAACAAAAGGATCGTAAGAAGATGGTGCCGAAACAACTCCCGATACCAAACCCGCTTTAAGCTTTGCAGAGAGCCTTGGAGCCAGTGCCCTGCCTGTTAGATTATCAGGGAAAATTATTATTTCTGCATTTTCTTTTTCTACCAGATTTGCTATCATGGAAGTATAGAGTTTGTTATCGAGCAAGGCAAACTTTTCGTCTGTTACAGAAACGACCTTTTTTGCTCCGTAGTGGCCAAGCTTGTTCAGCTCATCAGGGCTTATTTCGTTTACTGACAATGCTATAACATCCGCATTTATGCTTTTTGCCAGTTCTTCTGCATAAGATAACAGCTCAAATGTTGCTTTTTTGAATTTCCCTTCCCTGTTTTCTGCATATACTAATAGTGTCATTTTATTTTTAGTTTAATTATTTATATCAATTTTGCTTCTTTATGTAAAACATCAACCAGTTCGTTGACATTTTCTTCCGTAAATTTCCTGCATGCTCCCTTTGGTTGGGGTAATTCATAAACGATGTTTTCGGTCAGGCAATCAGCATTAGCAGGGGCAACAACTTCAAGGGGTTTGGTCCTTGCCATCATAATACCTCTCATAGCAGGTATTTTCGGTTCAATGGCAATACCTTTCTGCACTATTGCAACAAATGGAGTTTGAGCTTCAAGCTTCTGGGTTCCACCTTCAATTTCCCTATTAATAAAAACTTTACCGTTTTCAATATTTAAAGCTGAAATTGCCGAAACAGAGGGCATATCAAGTAATTCAGCCATCATGCCGCCGACCGAAGCGCCGTTATAGTCTGCCGAATCCAAACCTGCTAGAATAATGTCAAAATCCCTTGATTTAATAGCTTCAGCAAGCTGATATGCAACAAAGTAGGATTCTTTTGGATCAGCATCAACCCTGATGGCATTATCTGCTCCCATAGCCAAAGCTTTCCTGATGGTTGGCTCAGAACCAGCAGGACCTACATTGATAACCGTTATGCTTTCAATTTTTTCCCCCAAAGACTCTTTAAGCTCTATAGCCCGAGTCAATGCCAACTCATCCCACGGATTAATTATCCATTGAATTTCTGTTTGGTCCAGCTCCTTATTATCATTTGTAAATTTTATTTTCGTCGTAGTGTCAGGAACGTCACTTATACATATTAAAATTTTCATTTTTTAATGTTTTTATTTTTGTTTAATCAATATTGATAGTTTTACGATTTTATTTATTCCTGTTGTTACCCGTCATTTTGTAAAATACCGGGTTTTGAAACCCATTGTTTGTTTTTATCCTGATAAGATCAGCAAGCTGCTTTATAATACATTTTTTATGTATACCGGTCTTTCAGAATTATTTACCCGTAATGGTTTTCAATATTTTTTGATAAGCAAACTGCTATGCCGGATACGAAGGTCTTTTTTATATTATTTCATCAGAGATCTTGAAATAACTATTTTCTGGATTTCAGAAGTACCTTCATATATTTGTGTAAGCTTGGCTTCGCGCATCAGTCTTTCAACGTGGTATTCTTTCATATATCCGTAGCCGCCGAAAATTTGCACTGCTTCCGTAGTAACTTCCATGGCTATATCTGCACAGTATAGTTTTGCCATAGCGCTTTGATATCCGAACGGCTTATTTTGGTCTTTCAGCCATGCTGCTTTGAGGCACATGTTTCTTGCATTTTCGATTTTCACGGCCATATCTGCGAGCTTGAAAGCTATTGCCTGGTGGTTTCCGATTTCGGTTCCGAAAGCTTTTCTTTCTTGTGAGTAATTCAGTGCTCTTTCAAAGGCGCCTGCTGCGATACCATTTGCCTGTGCTGCAATACCTATCCTGCCGCCATCAAGGGTTTGCATGGCAAACTTAAACCCAAAGCCATCTTCCCCTATGCGGTTTTCCTTGGGTATCTTGACATCGGTAAACATTACAGAATGAGTATCTGAGCTTCTCATACCCATCTTATCGTCATGAGGTCCGAGGGTTATACCCGGTGCATCCTTTTCTATCAGAAGCGCATTTATACCCTTGTGACCCTTTTCAGGATCAGTTTGAGCTATTACTATATAGGTTGATGCACAATTGGCATTGGTGATGAAATTCTTTGTACCGTTAACAAGGTAATGATCGCCCTTGTCTTCTGCTATAGTACGTTGCTTTGTAGCATCAGAGCCCGCTTCCGGCTCGGATAACAAAAATGCACCTATTTTCTGCCCGCTTGCCAAAGGACGCAAATATTTCTCTTTTTGCTTTTCACTGCCAAACTTTTCAATACCCCAGTTTACAAGGGAATTGCATACAGACATCACAACTGATACAGAAGAATCAATTTTTGATATTTCTTCCATAGCTAAAACGTATGATATCGTATCCATACCGCCCCCATCATATTTGAGATCAGTCATCATACCCAAAAATCCAAGTTCTGATAATTTCTTGATATGCTCTGCAGGGAATTCCGACCTGGTATCCCGTTCGATGACATCAGGCAGCAATTCGCGCTCGGCAAAATCCTTAGCCGCTTGCCGAATCATCTTTTGTTCTTCCGTAAATTCAAAGTTCATGTTTTTTAATGTTTTAGATTAATGTTGATTTAGTTATTAATAATTTCAAAGATAAAGTTTTTCATTTTATTTAACACTATTTCTTTTTGTTCAAAATGTGGTATATGCCCGCAATTATCCAAAAATATAATATTTATCGGACTTTTGATAAGCTTTAATTTAAGGATCAGTTGTTTGACTGAGCCATATTTATCGTCTTTGCCCTGAACAGATAAAACAGGTGTTTTTATTTCAGACAAATGCTCTTTGATATTCCAGCTTGCGGCCGTGTCCGACAGCCAGAAGCCACTCCAGCCGTAAAAGAGAGCGTCCGTCTTTTCTTTATGGTATTTATAAAGTTTTTCCTTTAATTTACCATGTTCATAATTTTTTACAATATTGTTTATGCCTTCCACGGTATTTTTTTCACAAATAACGTGATCGGCTTCCGTGATAACTCCGGCGACTTTTTCAGGATGTCTGGCAGCGAAAAGCAGGGCGATAGTTCCGCCGTCGCTATGTCCGACAAGAACTAACTTGCCGGTAATCTTCAGCTTTTCAAGTAATGCGGGTAATACCTTAAAAGCTTCATAGTGCATGAAATTCTTATCAAACAGCTTATCAATACTTTCAGATTTGCCATACCCTAACCTGTCATACAACAGCGCCGGACATCCTGCCTTCCCGCTTAATAAAGCCGGAAAATCCTTCCACTGTTCCGAGCTGCCAAGACCTTCATGAAGAAAAACAATAAAAGGATTGTCTCCTGTCATGAAGCGCGTATTTATCATTTTATAATAAATCTTTTTGTCATGGAACAAAACAAAGCCTTCTTTGTCCATAAATAATTGTTTAGTGGTGTTCCGGTCTGATTTACCCGGTTATAAAACCATACATATTTTTATTCCGGAACGGTTTGCAACATATTAAAATATCCGTTATATATTATTCAAGTTTTGCGAAACTTTTTCTTTTCGTATCATTCAGTTAAAATCTGATGCCTGCTATATTTTGCCTGGCATGGTCGAATTCGTCCATGATTTCCCTGATAATTTTGCCGGCGGGTTTAATTTCATTGATTAAAGCTGCTACCTGCCCTATTTCGAGTTCACCTTCGTCCATATCGCCTTCAAACATACCTTTTTTGGCTCTTTCCTTACCAAGGAGTTTTAACAGTTCATCGGGCGAAGCGCCTTTTAGTTCTGATTTTTCCAGATCGTGAAAGAATTTGTTTTTGAGCAGCCTTACAGGCACCAGTTTTTTCAGGGTAAGCATAGTATCTCCGTCTTTGGCTTCAAGGATTTTTTGTTTGAATACAGGATTTGCAGATGATTCCGCCGAGCATACAAACCTGCTGCCTACCTGGGCGCCGTCGGCTCCGAGAGCCATGGCAGCCAGCATTCCTTTTCCTGTGCTTATGCCGCCGGCAGCAATAACAGGTATTGAAACCGTTTGTTTAATGAGAGGTATCAATACCATGGTTGTAGTTTCTTCTTTTCCGTTGTGCCCTCCGGCTTCAAAACCTTCAGCAACAACGGCGTCAACTCCTGCTTCTTCAGCCTTTTTGGCAAATTTGACATTAGCGATAACATGCACAACTTTTAATCCTTTTTCTTTTAGATATGAAGTCCACTTTGCAGGGTTTCCCGCAGAAGTAAAAACGATCTTTACCTTTTCTTTAATCAGGATATTAATGAATTCTTCGGTGTGAGGGAACAGCAAGGGTATATTAACCCCGAAAGGTTTACCGGTGGCGTTTTTACATTTCCGGATATGCATGTGCAATATTTCGGGTGTCATTGAACCCGAGCCGATCAACCCAAGCCCGCCACCATTACTAACGGCAGCAGCAAGCTCCCAGCCACTGCACCAGATCATGCCGCCCTGAATGATGGGGTAACGTATGTTAAAAAGTTGTGTTATTTTGTTCATTATCCTTATTTTAACAATTCTATATCCCACATCATCACATCATCACACTGCCTTTTTATATACTATAGAAACCAGCGACTTATCATCACCACCCATATTGATGGTTAAGCCATAGGGTTTTTCCGGTTTGATTTGAATTTGAGCATCACCGGCTTTACCTGTAAGCTGTTCCCAAATTGTCACGGCCTGATGGACGCCGGTTGCACCTGTCGGATGACCCCATCCTATAAGACCTCCTGTGGTGTTAAATGGTACTGAACCGGTTCTTGAGGTGTTGCCTTCAAGAACAAAGTCAGTTCCACTGCCATGCCCTGCAAAGCCGATAGCTTCGACAGCCATAATTCCTGCAATTGTAAAGCAATCGTGGCATTCAACGGTACCTATACGCTCTTTGTTTATATCTGCCGAATCAAGCGCTTTTTCAACGGCTGCTGTTGTAGTGGACAGCTTTGTGAGATCTGCAGGCGGTTTTGTAATATCTTCCTCAGCCATGCCCATGCTGAGAATTTCGACACAATCATTTTTATCAATACCGCATCTTTTGAGGCCTTCTTCAGATAATATAGCGATTGCAGAAGCGCCGTCAGACACTTTAGAACAATCAAATACATTGAGTGAATCGACAAATGCTTTAGGATTGGGTTTCGTCATTCCTACCTCAAAAAGGTCTTTTGTTGTATTGTGATATTCCTGTGCAGTGGGGCATAAGCGTGCATTTTCGATAGCATTCTGATACCATTTTGCCGTGGCTTTCCTTGCTTTTTCTTCCCCGAATTTCTCTGCGTAAGCTTTAGCCCTGTCGCTGAATTTTCCGGGGAAAAAATAAGCATGACCTTCTTTTCTTTCCTGCGCCCAACCGGCTGCTGCCAGAATATCGGCACCGTACATGGCTTTAACAGAGTTTTGCACTTCAACACCGATTGCAAGAACCACATCGGCAGTTTCAGCCTGTATCGATTTAATACCTGTAGCAAGAGCCATAGCTCCTGAGCTGCATGCTCCTTCTACACGAACGGCAGGCTTGTAACGTAAGCCATCATCAATATAGGGAGCAAAGGCTGCAAGATTCGCCTGTTTATTAAAGCCTGCGGCCATGAAATTTCCTATTACCGTTTCATCAACATTTTCCGCCCCGCCAATCATTTTTAAAGTCTCCTGCCCGGCCTCTTTTATATAATGCTCCAAACCGGGGCGAGGCTTTTTTGGATGAAATTCTTTTCTTCCGGTACCCAGTGAGACGGTGTTGTATCCGGCAACCATATATGTTTTTCTGCGTAATTTTGTCATAATAAATACCTCCTTTTAAATGTAATCATTGATTGGACCGTATGCATGGAAAAATCCGGTTAACAATACGGTGTTAACATCTTTTTCGCTAAACGCAATTTTATCGGAAACAAGCTTTAAACCAATTTCCCTGGAGCGTTTTACATAATCGAGTGCCAATTGGGCACCCTTGCTATTCAATGATTTCAGTTCATTAAAATATGTTTTGAAAAATTCATCTTTATTTTTATCTCCTATAACGGCTTTCCAGGGCTTAGCTGAAGCAGGGAGCTCTCCTAGCTCTTTATCGCATTTATCCTTTAGTGTGGAAATGTCCTGGTATGCTTTTTTGTTTATATCAAAAATAGCGACAGGTCTTCCTTTTTCATACTTCAGGAAGCCGTCTTTTTGCGACCCGTCAAAATTTTGTCCGCCGTATACTCCAAGTTCTATCATTTTATCGAGCAAGCTGCTGTGCAGGTCTTCATCTTTCAGATGGGGATTCATAACGCTCATTATGTATTGGCATACGTCTATACCCACGTAATCGATCAACTGGAATATTCCCATCGGGCGAATTAAATAATCTTGTGATACCTTGTTTATCATATAAACAGCTTCAGTAAAAGAGTATTTTTCGGCCAGTTTTTCAGCTTCTTTAATCCCGTGAAGTGCATCGCGCATGAAATGTCCGTTTCCGATAAACCCGGCAAAATCGGCTGAAGGTACTACTACTTTTCTAAGGTTTTTTGAAAAAGTATTTGCAAATTCAACAAGCTCCGGGTCGGTGTTATCTGTTTTAATAATCTCAACAAGCCTTTGAACAGCCGGCGGATTGTAGAAATGAACTCCCAGGATTCTTCCATCCAGCCCGGCGTTCTTGTCAAGTTCATTTATCGGTATTGAAGATGTGTTTGTACAGAACCAGGGCTTCTTTTTGCTGTTTTCGTTGATTTGCTTAAAAACTTTCACTTTAAGTTCGGGGTCTTCTTTAATGGCTTCGAAAACGACGGATGAATCATAAGTTGGCTCCAGGTATGTTGTGGGTCTGACCAAAAAGAGGACGTCATCAACATACTGATTAATGATATCGCTGTTTTCAATAAGGTCTTTCCTGTCGGAATAGGCATCTCTTAGCGCAACGATTTTTCTTTCCGCGGCCCTGAGAACCTGGGCTTTCAGATACTTCATAAGACCTGATAATGCTTCGCCGGAAACATCCATTGCATTGATGCAGAAATGGCGTTTTTTATTCTCAGGTTTAAGGCTGAGGTCAGCCATTTCCATAGCAGTTAGCAGCAGTATGCCGCTTCCCATTTTTCCTGCGGCACCGACAACTGACACGTTTTGTAATTTTTCTGTATAATCCATATTAAGTTATTTAAGTTTTTTATTTTGTATTTAATTACATTAAAAAAATGCAAATATTCAATTATTCAAAGATAATGGCAGCCGTTTACGGGTAACAGGTAACAATTGTCAGGTTGATGCGTTTAACAGTTGTTTGCCGACAGCCATAAGTATAATGCTTAACTTTTCAACTATTAAACTTTTTTATTTATTCCATACGGGCTTTCTTTTCTCCAGGAAAGCTTGCATTCCTTCAGCACCTTCATTACCAAAAAGAGATCCGAATTCTTTTGACTCCAGATCACATCCTTCATAAAAATTACTGATAAAGCCTTTCCTGGTAACGTGCTTAACTTTTTTAACAGCATTCGGGCCTTTTGAAGCGATTTTTTTGGCTATTGCTATTGTTTCGGGCATCAGTTGTTCAGGCTCAACAAGTTTTTGAACCAGTCCTATACGAAAAGCTTCTTCAGCTGTTATCATATCAGCAGTTAAGAGGAGGTATAGAGCATTGGCAATACCTGTGAGACGTGCAAGCCTTTGGGTTGCTGCGTATCCGGGTATTAACCCGAGGTTTACTTCGGGTTGTCCGAATTTTGCTGCTGTACTGGCTATTCTGAAATCGCAAGCCATTGCAAGTTCACAACCGCCACCTAAAGCAAAACCATTAATTGCTGCAATAACGGGCATTTCCAATTTTTCAAGGCTGTTGAAAGTGTTTTGCCCTGTTTTTGAAAAAGCAGTTCCTTGCTCGGAATTCATATTAACCATTTCGGCTATGTCGGCACCGGCCGCAAATGCCTTGCCTTCACCTGTGATGATCAATACTTTTACATCATCACTCTTCTTAAGAGATCCAACAAAATGATCCATCTCGGCAAAAAACCTTGAGTTTAATGCATTCATTGCCTGAGGACGATTGATGGTTACAATGGCTATGCCATCCTGAAATTCAGGTTTTAAAATATTGTATTCCATAAGTGCTGTTTTTTGATTAGTATTATTTTTTATTTGTTGAATTCAATCCAAAAAGATAATTATTTTCTGACAAATATAAAGACAAAAATTAATTTGGTTTCAACTAATTATTTAAATCATTAACAACCAATATATCTTGAAATAACCAGTTTTTGTATTTCGGAGGTGCCTTCTCCTATCTGGAGCAGTCTTTGGTCGCGGTAAAATCTTTCGATATCATAATCTTTCATAAGTCCGTATCCGCCATGAATTTGCACGGCTTCATCGGCTACTTCTTTAGCAATTTCCGAGCAGTACAATTTTGACATTGCGGCTTCTTTGGCAAATGGCATGTTATTATCTCTCAGATAGCATGCTTTATAGAGCAGGTTGCGTGCAAGTTCGATCTTAAGGGCCATATCTGCCAGTTTAAAGGCGATGATCTGATGTTTGCAGATCGGTTTGCCGAATTGCACCCTTTCTTTTGAATAATTCAGGGCCATTTCATATGCACCCTGAGCCAATCCGACTCCCATGGCGGCTATGGCGAGTCTTCCGCAATCGAGGGTGCCGAGCATTATTTTTGAGCCAATGCCGATTTGTCCCAGAAGATTACCTTCAGGCACCCTGCAATCGTCGAAAAAGAGTTCAGAGGTATTTGAGGCACGCCACATCATTTTGTCGTGCATGGTTTTAACGGTAAATCCTGGTGTGCCGTTTTCGACAATGATCACCGAATATGTTTTTTTTCCCTTTTGGTCAACGCCAGTGATTACCTGAATTATTGAACCCAGTGTAATTTCGGAAGATGCATTGGTAATAAAAATTTTAGAGCCATTGATAACCCATTCACCATTTTCGAGTTTGGCTGTTGTTTTGGTATTGCGTGAGTCAGAGCCGGCTTCCGGCTCGGTAAGTCCAAATCCAAACAGTGTTTCACCGGTACAAAGTTTCGGTAAGTATTTATTTCTGTGTTCTTCCGACCCATAATAATAAATGGGGTTTATACCGAGTGAATTTCCTGCGGCAATAGTGGCAGCCTGCGAACTGTCAACACGGGCTAACTCCTCAACGGCAATGATATAAGAAAGATAATCCATGCCTTGTCCGCCATATTTCTGGGGAACTACCATTCCAAACAGACCCATTTCTCCCATTTTTCGGGTAAGCCCGACAGAAAACTGTTCTTTTTCATCCAGTTCTTTAGCCAAAGGCTTGACCTCACGCTCGGCAAAATCGCGTACGCTTACTCTTATAAGGTTGTGTTCTTCCTTTAGCAGATACATTTTTGTATAGATTTAGAGATTTAATATTTAACTTTTAATGGATTATATTTTCTTTACCTCTTTGGCAGAGTTTCCCCTTAAATTAATTGTTTGGGGGGTTTATCCTTAGCGCAGCACAAGGCAAGGCTGTAATGAAATTTTAACTAAAGTTTGTCCATAAATTTATATTAAAATGTTAATTAAATAATGAACAAAGAATACCAATTTTAGATTTTTGAAGTATTATCACTTCGTAAATCGTAAATCAGTGTTCGATATTCGAATAACGTTCAGTTTATTTTTAAAATTTGGCTAAAAAACAAGATTTTAAAAATAATAACATAATGTACATTCAAAACTATCCCTTATACTACGCCAATGGAAAAAACGGATTGAAATTACAATCCTGCATCAGGGACAAATTTATATGCGTAGTAGATCATTCCTGTTTTTCCGTCCTCATTGATCCTTCTGAATTTAGCAACAAGCGGGTCTCCGGTTTTGAGGTCTTCGGGGTTACAGTCGGTGATTTGAGTCAGAATGTTAACTCCTTCTTCCAGTTCAACAATTCCGACGGCATAAGGAGCCAAGTCTTCGAAACCACCGGGTGCGATTCGAATTATTGTAAAGGAAACAAGTTTTCCTTTTCCCGAGAGGCTCTGTGTTGTAAATTTTCGGTTGCCACATTCGGGGCATATTATTCTTTGCGGGAATACTATGGTATTACATTTGGAGCATTTTCCAGCTTCCAGCCTGTATCTTTCGGGCGTTTCACGCCAATGTTTTGCTACTTCCATTATTTTGCCTCCAATATATGAATTACACAACTTCCGCCTGAACCTCCCATATTTTGTGTCAGGGCTGTTCGGGCATTATTTATTTGACGTTTATCTGCTTGACCGCGCAACTGGAGTGCGGCTTCGCAAATTTGTGCGACACCGGTTGCACCAACAGGATGACCTTTGGATTTCAATCCGCCGGATGGGTTTACCGGGAATTTTCCGTTTAAAGCGGTATGACCGTTTTGAGTGGCGGGACCGCCTTGTCCGGGTTCTACAATTCCCAATGCTTCAAGCACCATTATCTCGGCTATTGTAAAACAGTCATGTACTTCGGCAAAATCGACATCATGAATTGTCTTTCCTGCCATTTGCAGTGCTCTTTTCCCGGCCATTTGAACGGCATCCATTTTAAGGATATCTTTTCTCTGATAAAGTGCTATTGTGTCGGTTGCAGTACCGATACCGCTGATTACGACTAGCGGATGTTTGCCGATTTTCCTGGCTTCTTCAACAGTAGTGATAAGTACGGCTGCAGCGCCATCAGTAATTGGTGAACAATCGAACAAGCGTAAAGGGTCTGCTATCATTGCAGATTTAAGTACAGTATCTGTTGTAATTTCTCTGGGAAATTGCGAATGTGGATTCAGAGCACCATTACGATGATTCTTAACTGCCACTTCAGCCAATTGTTCCCTGGTTGTGCCGTATTTTTCCATATGTGCATTTGCCAATAAGGCATACAAGCCGGGGAAATTAATGCCGTGAAAAGCCTCATAATCTCCGTCTGCAGCGGTGGCCAATGCTTTTGTTGCCAGGTTGCCGTCAACATCAGTCATCTTTTCGACACCAATGGCAATAGCATAGTCGGATATTCCCGATGCTACTTCCATAAAGGCTGAGCGTACTGCCATTCCGCCGGATGCACATGCCGACTCAACACGCACGGCAGGAGTATTACGACGACCAAGGTAATCGGTAACTAAACTTGCCAGATGCTCCTGCTGGTTGAACAAGCCACTGCTCATACATCCTATAGTAACTGAATCTATGTGTTCGGTACCGGCATCATCCAAACATTTTAAAGCTGCTTCAACAGCAATGTCTCTGAGTGACATCTCCCAAAGTTCACCGAACCTGGTCATTCCTATACCAATAATTGCAACATCTCTCATAATTTATTTCCTCCTTATTCTGGTTTAAGTATTTTGTGCCTGAATTTGGCATATTGCCCGTATTCAAGGTACATTAAATGTTCATCTAATTGTTTTCTGACCAGCGGTGCTTTATCGCGTATTTCCAGTAATTTTTCGGTGGTTTTGAAAATAAATGCGTCGCTGCCGGCACCCGAACCGTATGAAACAATAAGAATTGTCTGGTTTGGTTTGGCAACATCAAGCGTTGCAGCCAGGCCTAATGGCGAGGAGCCTGAATAGGTGTTGCCCAATGTTGGCGTCAGCAGTCCATGGCGGAATTGCGGTTCCTTGAATCCAAGGCTAAACGCCATTTGTACAGGGAATTTGCCATTAGGTTGGTGAAAAATCATGTAATCCAGGTCGCCGGGTTTCATTTTTGTTTTTTCAAGAATAGCATTGACGGCACCTGCTGTATGTTTCATGTATGACGGTTCACCTGTAAACCGTCCACCGTGTTCGGGATAATGTGCATTTTCACGACGCCAGAAATCAGGGGTGTCGGTCATAAAACAATGAGTGTCAATTAATTCTGCAATTACATTTTTTGCTCCCATAACGAAAGCGGCAGCACCTGCAGATGCAGAGTATTCAAGCGCATCGCCCGGAGCACCCTGCGAAGTGTCGGCACCGATGCCAAGTGCATATTTCACCACACCTGATTTTACCAGGTGTAGAGCAACAAACATAGCTTCTGTTCCGGCTTTGCAGGCAAATTCAAAATCTGCCGTATGAACATAAGGACAAGCGCCTAATGCCTCCGAAACAATTGTGCCCGTGGGTTTTACAGCATAAGGATGAGACTCGCTGCCAACATAAACAGCACCGATATCAGCCGGATCAATCATTGCCCTGAGCATTGCATTACGGGCTGCATTAACCGATAAAGTAATGCAATCTTCATCAGGACTCGGAACAGACTTCTCGTTTAGATTTAAACCACGCTTGTAAGTCGGTGCATCGGTACCCCAAACCTTCGCAATCTCCTCAACCTTTATCCTGTAACGTGGTATTTGTGTTCCGTATCCCACAATTCCTATCATTTAATACCTCCTTTTTAAATTATTGAATATGTGTTTAATTGTAAATAAAAATGTATATGTGAATAGAATAATTATTTTTTTTTAAAACATTATATAAAAATCAAAATCAGGTTACAAATGTAATTTTTTGACAGACAAATTTAATAATAAAATTTTTGCGTCCAAATTACTATGGCTTTTTCTGTTAAAATCATATTCTTACCCGTTACTCGTTACCAGTCACCCGTCACTTTAAAACATTGTTTATTAACTAATAATGTTAATAGTAAAAATTGTGTAAATTTGTTTTCTGATTTTTGTTATTAATGCAATTATTCTGCTTATGAAATCATATTATAGAAATAAGATATTTTGTTTTTTCCTGTCTGTTTTTGGTTTTATTTTCACATCCTGTGATGATGGTAGTTTAAATATTTTTACTTTGGAAGATGATATAGAGATGGGGAGGGAGATAACAAACGAGATCCTTGCCAATCCTTCCGAATATCCTGTACTCGACGAGTATGAATATCCTGCTGCTTACGGGCATTTGCGTCGTATTCGTAATGACATTTTGGCTTCTGGCAAGGTCAGGTATGCTGATCGTTTTGACTGGGATATTTATATCATAGACCAGAATGTGCTTAATGCTTTTGCTTTGCCAGGAGGTAATACTTTTTATTATACAGGTTTGATAAAATACCTTGATAATGAAGCTTCATTTGCCGGCATTATGGCACATGAGTTTGCACATTGCGACAGGCGCCATACAACCGCCCGGCTTACCAAGTTATATGGTTATCAGTTGCTGTTATCAATGCTTTTGGGTGATAATCCTTCTCTCGCTGCTGAAATAGCTGCCGATCTGGCACTTGGTTTAACAGCGCTGGCTTACAGCCGTGAAGACGAATATGAAGCTGATGAATATGCCGTTAAATTTATCTATCCTACAAGCTGGGATTCCAGGGGAGTAGCTTATTTCTTTGAAAAAATGGAGATTGAAGAAGGTGCTGATTGGATGATTTACTTCAGCACCCATCCGCACCCGCACGACAGAATAGATAAGATATATGAACATTGGGAAGCGCTCGGGGGAAAAGAAGGAAACTTATATGAAAGCCGTTATCAGAATTTTAAAGAAAGCTTGCCCTGATTAATATGTCAGTATTAAAATATTTATTTCATTATTCTTCTTTCATTTAGTGCTTGTTGATATTTTCTTGCATTTGCAATATGTTGTGAATGTGTTTTTGCAAAGTTGTGATAACCGGAGAAATCTTCTCTTGCTGAGAAATAGAGATAGTTGTGCTTTTCGTAATTCAATACCTGATCAATGGTATATGGTTCGGGCAAAGTTATGGGTCCCGGCGGCAAACCTCTATAGATGTATGTGTTATAGGGCGAGTCAATATTGAGGTGTCGATTCAGCACCCTGTTTATTGAAAAATCGCCTGTGGCATAAACTACCGTAGGATCAGCCTGCAGAGCCATATTCCTTTCGAGCCTGTTTATGTAAACGCCTGCAATTTTTGCCATCTCATCTTTTTTACTTGTTTCAAGCTGAACTATGGAAGCGAGAATACCTGCCCGAATGGGTGTCATATTCATCTCAGCGGCTTTTTCCCTTCGCTTTTCATTCCAGAACCGGTTATATTCGCGGTACATTCTGTCAAGAAGCTCACCGGCAGAGGTATTCCAATAAAACTCATAGGTGTTTGGTAAAAACATCAGCTTAGCTTGTTCGGTCGTAAAGCCATATTCCGACATAACTCCATTACAATTCAACGTGTTCAGAACGGACAATGAATCTGTTTCAAGATGCCTTGATATAACCCCCGCCAGCTGCTCTTTTGTTCTTATATTGGTAAAAGTTACCATAACCGGCTTTTGCTCACCCGATCGTAACAGGTTTATCAAATCATTATTACCCATGCCGGAGATTATATGATATCTGCCGGAACGAACAAGATTGTTGTAATTCTTTCTTTCTGCAAGCCACTCAAAGGTATGCTTGTTAAGAATGATATCCTGGTCGTAAAGTATGCTTTTAACATCATTGTAGGAAGAACCGGTGGGTATATAAATGTAAACCGATTCTTTTTCAGCCAGATTAACATTGTTTTGATATATAATTTTATATGCAAAATAAGCCAATCCTACTCCACAAATGGCAATGACAACCAATAGCGATATAAAGATTTTTTTTAATGTCGATCTTCTTTTTTGCTTTATCATCTGTTCTTGTTTTTTTAACGCGTAACAGGCAACCTGCAGTTATTCGTTTCTGCCTGCATTAATCCAGCAGTATTTCATATCACACTATGATGTTAATAATAACATAATAATAATAAATTCAAAAAATCAATTGCAGCGTATATTCATCAATCCATTTATCTTTTTTTCTTATCCATTGTTTTTTTTGACCGGTAATTTCAAATCCTTTTTTTTCGAACAATTTAAGACTTTCAGGGTTATTGGCGCCGATATTGCAATAAACCTGGTGAAGGTTTAAACCATTCCGGCAGTATCCGACAACCAGGTCTACGGCTTCCGAACCATATCCTTTTGAACGATATTTTTTGTCTATTAGTATTCCTAATCCTGCCCTGAGGTTTTTCGGGTCAAAATCAAAGAGGTCTATACAACCTATAATTTCATTATCTTTTTTGTTTAATTCAATCATAAGCCGAAGCTGTTTATCGGCGTAAATATCATTTTTTGAATTCAATATAAACTGTTCGAGGTGAAATTTTGAGTATGGGGTAGTGGTGTTGCCTAGTGTCCATACATTTGTATCGTTTTCCCATTGATACAACATATCGACGTTTCGGGGCTCAACTGCCCGTAATACCAGATTTTCGCTTTTAAGCAATTGCATGGATCTGTCAAATTGTGTTAATTGTGTTTTTTATTATTTACTAAAGGCTGGAGGTTTTTCCTTCAAATACTTTAACAACATCTCCCTTCAACCAGATATCTTCAAAAATATTTTTATTGTTGCCGGATTTAAATCTCACATAAAGCTTTCCTCCGGGCGTCAAAACAGGGTATTCATTGGTTTTGAACCGGATATTTTTCATAAAAGCGCTTATTGCTGCAGCTATAGCCCCTGTGCCGCACGAAAGTGTTTCATGTTCTACTCCGCGTTCAAAGGTTCGGACAAACAAGTGGTTTTCAAAATGCTGTACGAAATTAACATTTATGCCGTCAGGATAAAACTTTTTGTCACGACGGATCTTTTTGCCTTCGTTATAAACGTCAAGCTTGTCGAGATTATTGACAAGGGCAATATAATGAGGTGAGCCGGTATCTATAAGGATATATTCTTTTTCGATCTTGATCTTTGAAACATCCTTCATTTTCAAATCGATTGACGAGAGGTTTTTGTGAGAGCTCAATATTTTTGCTTTATGTATGCCGTCGGAAGCTTCAAAAGTCATTTCTTTTCCTGCAATATTGTGTTTCCACGCGTAATCGGCTATACATCTCCCGCCATTGCCGCACATTGTGCCCGGATTGCCGTCCGAATTATAATACAACATCTTGAAATCGGCATATGTTGACGATATTATCTCTATGAGGCCATCGGCACCAATACCGGTCCGACGTTGGCACAATTTACTTATCTGAGCTTGTTTTCGGTGAATCCCGGTAAAATGATCATTATTTCGATTGTCGATGATAATGAAATCATTCCCCGCACCATGATATTTATTAAAATCCATCTTGATTATTATAAATGTTGTAATTGCTCTATTAGTGCCAAATCACTTACAGGTTGAAGCGATTTGAATTCTGAGGTGAACTTTAGGGGGTAATACTGATTCAGATATTGTAAATACAGAGTAGTATCGTGGTATTTCAGTGAAGTATAGTTATGCAGGGAAATACCGTACAAAACAAGTTTATTTTTGCCCATCTTGTATCCTTTTGAATTTAACGGCGAATCCCAAAACTCCAGTATTATGGTGTTATTGTCTTTTGACGGAATGTTTTTACCCAATATTGAATAGAGAGCGGGATATATTGTCCTGTATTGAGAATTATCCGTTTCCGGATTTTTTATTGCTTTCTTATAGAGGAGCTTCTCTTTTTCAATACGGATATCTTTCGGGAAGGGTTTGGCTGTATCTTCAGCAAAGTCTGAACCGGTAGTTTCAATTGCTGAAGCAGCTTTTTTATCCGGTTTAACGTCTCTGATTAATATTTTCTGATTGAACTGGTGATAATTTTGGTTTGAACTTTTTATACGTTGATAATTTTTTTCATTTTTTTCAGTTTTACCGGTAGATTGTGGGTTAAAAACACTGTTAACGGACTGTTCTTTATTTTCGTTTAGAACAGGTATGTTAATATAATTGTTTAACAGACTGACATTTTGTCGGTTAAATCCATAATAAATTATAAAACAACCTGTAAAAAAGCCAATTACTAAACCCAAAATAATATGGGTCAGCTTATATTCGCTGTTTGTACGATTTTTGCCCATAATAGCAGTTTTGCAAAATTGTTAAAATCAAATTTACAAAAAAATATTGTTTGATTTTCCGAAAAACTTGTAAAATTGCTCTGATCAGCATTATTTTAACAATTTTTAAGTATTTTTCAAGGCACTAATATTTAGCGATATAGCGTTTATATTTATGTTTTTGGTTTTAGATAAGGCATATTAATTGTAAATAAAAAAATAGAGAAGCTGTAAAATATCATTTTATAAATAAGGTATTATAGAATTAGAAAGTAAAAGTATTTATGACGGATCACGATTTTTTGAGATTTATTGGATATTATCTGTCATAGAAACATAAAATAGCTATTTTACGTTTAAGAAAATATTGTTATAAAAAATTAATTTGAGACTATTCTAAAAAATGTTTTCCCGCAGATGTCGCAGATTTTCGCTGATAAATTTAATTGATTATCAGGAATTTATAATCTGCGCATATCAGCGAAATCTGCGGGAAATAATATTTTTGGAC
The DNA here is from genome assembly GCA_003559855.1 of Bacteroidales bacterium. Taxonomy (GTDB): domain Bacteria; phylum Bacteroidota; class Bacteroidia; order Bacteroidales; family UBA7960; genus PUKZ01. Next base: position 5 of record PWJZ01000095.1, on the reverse strand, counting down.
TTTTT
>PWJZ01000033.1 GCA_003559855.1 Bacteroidales bacterium | reverse complement strand
ACGTTGAATCAAGCGAGATGATCAAGCAGATACGCCTGATAGACATCAGCGGTCAAGTGGTCAAAGACATCGCAGTAGATGCATTAAATGCCGAGATCAACGTAAACAACTTCCAAACAGGCGTTTACTTTATGCAGATACATACAGGCAAAAGAGTGATAACTGAACGCGTTCAGGTAGCACGCTAAAACAAAAAACCCCGGAAGGTTAACTGATTAACCTCCAGGGTTTATTCTCTTAAATTAAAAAAAAGGCTGACCGGAATTTCACGGTCAGCCTTTTTGCTTTTAAACCCACCATCAAAACTTAATATTCAATTTTTCTTGCCAAAAAGATAGTTAACAATCAAACTAAATAAAAAATTTTTCAGATGCCTGTTTCCCAATAATATTAATCTAACCCGGGGAACCACTAATTTCACTGAAATATTTTTATGATTTCTGCATTTTTCGATAAATATATTAAAGGTTATAAATATTTTTTATTTTTTTTATTTGATTAATTTTATTTTTATTTTTGTAATGTTTTTATACTAATTAATATAAATCATAAAAAATTTTGTTTTTTGTTCTTTTCGGTTATATAAGTTTTATGATTTCAATCAAGGTTTCATTAACCTAAAAATTAATTATTGTTTCACTAAACTAAAATTATTATCATGAAAAGAATTTCACAAATAATCGGGTTTGTGTTGTTATTAAGCTTTTTGGTTTCAACCCAATTGACAATTTTGGGGCAGGTCAGCCTTGCTGATTCATATAAGCAAGATGTTCAAATTTCATATGACCGTGATCCTGATGCATCTATTGGTTTTGCTGAGCCGGACAGGGCTCCTTTTGACCTTCTTTTCGAATTCCCACACTGGGATGCTTCCGGCGAATACCCGGTTGCTACCGACGGGAATTATATTTACACTGCAATGTGGAACAGCACCGAATTTTACCGGTACGAAATGGATGGTACATATGTTGAGACTTTTTTCATTCCGGGTGCAGGTAACTTACGGGATCTGACCCATGACGGCACATATTTTTATGGTTCACCAAACAGCTCCACTATTTACGAGCTATGCCTTGCCACTGAAACTTTGATAAGTTCTTTTACAACACCTGCTACTTCGAATGTTCGTGCCATTGCCCATGATGGTGAACATGACGGTTTCTGGGTTTCCAATGGCTGGAATCCGCCGCTTACGCGGATTAATCGCACAGGTGCTGTGCAGGAAGTCTTGTCGACAACGGCTACAAGCTTTGCGGGTTTAGCCTGGGATAATTATTCTGATGCGGGAGCTCCTTACCTGTGGGCTTATTCACAAACGATTCCGAATAATTTACTGTATCAGATCGATATTAATACCGGCGCTACGCTCCAAACTTTTGATGTAACTACCGTAGTCAATATATCAACCGGCTCTTCCGGCGGAATGGATATTACTGATCTGGCATATCCCGGCAAATGGGCATTTTTAGGAGCCGCACAAAATGACATTGTCTGGTGCCTCGAATTGACCGACGCCGATTTTGTTCTTCCACTACCCTTTTACGAAGATTTTACAGGCGTACCGGTTGGTCAAATACCCGCCGGATGGACAAGGGATATTCCTAACTTTGGCGTAAGCAATACCAGCAGCGCCGGCGGTGCTGCACCCGAAATGCAATTGTTTTTGTCGCCGAGCCAGACCCCGGACAAATATTATCTTACCACACCGAGGATAAACACCGGCGGATATTCCAAGCTTGAGCTTTCATTCAAGCATTTACTTCAACACTGGAGCGGTACCTACACTCTCAAAGTGGCTACAATAGCTAATGGCGTGGAATACCTGATTGATGAATGGATCAACCCGACAGGCTGGCCCGCTACAGATGTTGATTACATCCTGACAGCCGCAGATCATGGAGTAGGAACAGCTGATTTCCAGCTTGCATGGGTTATAGACGGTAACCCAAACAATCTCGACTGGTGGCGTTTTGACAACATCGCACTGGAAGGAATTCCAAAAAATATCCCTTATTACGAAGATTTTACCGGCGTACCGGCTGGTGAAATACCCGCCGGATGGACCAGGGATATTAATAACTTTGCCGTTATTAACACCAACCTTGCCGGCGGAGCCGCACCCGAAATGCGACTGAATTTCAGCCCTTCGCAGACCCCAGACTTATATTATCTCAAATCACCGGTTATAAACACATCAGGGTTTACTATATTGGATTTTTCCTTCAAACACCTGCTAACCCACTTTAGTGGTCCTTACACTCTAAAAGTGGTTTCAATAGCCGATGGTGCAGAGCACCTGATTGATGAATGGGTTAATCCTACCAGTTGGTCTGCCACCGAGGTTGATTATGTCCTTACAGCCGCGGATCATGGCGTGGGTGCTGAAGATTTCCGGCTTGCATGGGTAATAGATGGTAACCCATGGAATATGAACAACTGGAACTTTGACGACATAAGTTTGCGTGAGCCGGCTACTCCTCTCATTCCTCAAAACCTGACAGCCGATTTAAACAACGAAACCGGCGAAGTACAACTTAACTGGGAATATGGTGGCTTCTACGATGACTTCTGCGAAGATTCAGGCTATTGGCGATTCTCCGACGAACGGTTCTCCATTGAAAACTGCGAACTGAAAATGACCGGTAAAACAGATGGTACATGGGCGTCCGCATACTTCAATTATGAATTCACCGATTTCGTATTTGAATATGAGGTCACTCGTCATCAGTCGAATGTAACCACAGGTTTAAGTCTAAGCGCTTTTTTACGTACCGATGGGTTTTGGGGTGGCAATGCCAACGGGTACATGATCAACATCACGGCAAACGGTTCATACTCAGCATGGAAATGGGTAAATGGAAGCGAATCAAATTTAATCCCTTGGACAACAAGCCCTCATATCAATACAGGGCTCGGAGCTTCCAATATCGTAACCATTCATGCTTCCGGCACGTTATTCGAAATATATATAAATGGTCAATATATTGCAGAATTCAATGATGCCACCCACTCAGACGGGTATGTCGGATTAGGCAGTTTTGATAGCGGCAGCGGGGAAAACATCGTAACCTGGGATTATGCACAACTTGAATATCCTAACAACAAATTAGTAAGACAACTGCTTTCTGTAAAGGAATCACAAGATTTTTCCGCAAACATCAATAACCATATTATTTCAGATATTGGTGAGCAAAGCAGTAAATTTGCCCCTGATAATGGCACTCCGGTATTGGAAAACTCAGTGGCTGTTAAAGGCTTGTTAAGAAAAGGAAACCTGCCGGATAAACAAAGATATGATCATTTTAAAATTTTCAGGAACGGCGTTTTTCTTGATACAGCTCCCGAGATGTCATACAATGATCAGTTGCCTGCCTATGGTCAGTACAGTTATCATGTTACAGCGGTACTGGGCGGGTTTGAATCTGATCCTTCCGAACCGGCAGATGTCAACTGGGAAGAGCCGCCCACTTACACTCTGACTCTGGTTGCTAATCCCTCAGCAGGTGGTACTGTTGATGGTGCGGGTGATTACGAAGAAGGTGAGCAAGTGACAATCAGCGCAACTTCAAATACAGGCTGGCAGTTTATTAACTGGACAGGCGATATAGGGCATGTTGCAAATCCAAACTCTGCAGTAACTACTGTAACTATGCCGGCTCAAAACATTACCCTGACAGCCAACTTTGAGCAGTTACCACCGGATCATTACATTCTCACACTTTTAGCCGACCCGGTGGAAGGCGGCTCTGTTGAAGGTGGAGGCACTTATCAGCAAGGTGATAAAGTAACCATTACCGCAACTCCAAATACAGGTTGGAAGTTCATTGAATGGACAGGCGATATAGCACATGTTGCAAATCCAAACTCTGCAGTAACCACTGTAACCATGCCGGCTGAACATATTACGCTGACAGCCAACTTTGAGCAAGTGCCTACTTACATGCTCACACTTGAAGCAAATCCCCCGGAAGGCGGCTCCGTTGATGGTGGAGGCGAATACCCTGAAGGCGAAGTAGTAGTTATTGTCGCAACTGCGAATGAAGGTTGGTTTTTCGTCGAATGGACAGGCGATATAGCACATGCTACTCATCCAAACTCTGCAGTAACAATCGTAAATATGCCGGCTGAAGACATAGTGCTGACAGCCAACTTTGAAGAGATACCTCTGGATCATTATTCCCTGACGCTTTTTGCTGACCCCCCTGAAGGCGGTACGGTATCAGGTACAGGTGTGTACCCCGCAGGGCAGGAAATTACAATAACAGCAACACCTGAAGAAAACTGGGAATTCATAAACTGGACTGGCGATATCGAATATGTTGATAACCCCGGATCAAATACAACAATGCTTAATATGCCTGATAAAAATATTACCCTCACGGCTAATTTCCTGTTCGTATCTGTGAAAGATGAAACTATTGCCGAACTGAAAATTTATCCCAACCCCGCACGTAATAAAGTTTATATTGAATCAAGCAAAATGATCAAGCAAATCCGCCTGATAAATATTAGCGGACAAGTGGTCAAAGACATCTCTGTGGATGCATTAAATACTGAGATCAACGTAAACAACTTCAAAACAGGCATTTACTTTATGCAGATACATATCGGCGAAAGAATAATAACGGAACGCGTACAAATAACACGCTAAACAAAACAAGCTCCGGAGGCAGTTAAGCCTCCGGGGCTTTGCCGCTAAAACTTAATAAAATTTTGTATTATGATCATTAAAACTCAACAAAAGACTGTAAAAATCTCCGCTACTTTTTTCTTTTTGACCGGAACAAAAAATCTGGATATCAGAAACATGAACTCTTCTGTAAAACTTTTTGCAAAATATTCTTCAAATAATTTTGGAAAATAAGAAAATTTTCGTTTATATTTGTCAATGAGTCATAATTCTATTATCAACGTAATTTATTATTATGTTTTATATCTACTCCCAGCTGTTCGATTCTATTTGCTTTGCAATAATTTTCTCTTCTTCCGGTTATGCCAAAAAAGCTAATTCAATAATCATTCAATTAATCCAATGTTAAACTAAACCCATATTATTTATGAAGAATTCTTAAGGAGATTTTACAAAAAACTAATGCGTGTTTCCCGATGGCTTTACCGTTATTTATACATTTTAAGCCCCGGGTTTTGTCTTTAATTAACCTTTTGTTTCACTAAAATTTT
>PWJZ01000063.1 GCA_003559855.1 Bacteroidales bacterium | reverse complement strand
GTGTCCAATCCAACCACATTTCCGGCGGTTCTCCTCCTGCCCAGCTAGACCATAAAGCAGCAAAATTATTAATATCCCTTGTCCAGCCTTCAGGTATTTCACCATCAGGTACGCCGGTAAAACACTCGAAAAAGGGTATAGATGCCCTTGTTTGTTCTGATTGGGTTTGAGAAAACGCGGGGGCTGCAAACATAAAGCTTAAAACCAGCCCGTAAGTAATAATTCGTTTGATTTTTAACATAAGAAAAGTTTTTATTAATGTTTCTTATAGCAAGATTTAATATATTTTTTCAGTAGTGTCCGACAAAAATTGTAATAAAAGGGGGTTACTCCCGCTGAGGTTTGGCTCCGCTGATTTTCAATACTCCCCTATGTTTTAAGTTTGTAGTTTTTCACACAAACCAAATTTTTGATCAAATGAAGTAATCCCCCCTATGATTTACGAGTCAAAGCTTTGTTTCTTTTGGAAACATTTCGGGGTTTTTGTTTATCGTGTTACCTGTACACGCATGGTTATTACGCTATCCCCTGAGTATATCTGTATAAAGTAAACACCTGCCCTGAGGTTATTTACGTTGATTTCAGTGTTTAATCCATCAACGGCGATCTCTTTGACAACTTGTCCGCTGATGTCTATCAGCCGGATCTGTTTGATCATTTCGCTTGATTCGACGTAAAACTTATCCCGTGTGGGGTTGGGATATACAGATAATTCAACCTTCGCAATGTCTTCCACAGATATATACATGAAGTTGGCCGTCAGTGTGATATCCATTTCTGGCATTGTAACTATTGCCGTGGCAGATCCGGGATCGTCAACATAGTTGATATCACCCGTCCAGTTCTGGAACTCCCAGTCAGCATCAACTGGCATGGCTTTGATATCGACTGTTTCACCTGCCTGGTACTCACCTGCACCATCAACGTTGCCACCTTCAGGCGGGTCAGCCAGAAGAGAGAGTGTGTAGGTTTCGGGTGGTTCCACATCAAAGTTGGCAGTCAGGCTGATATCTTCAGCCGGCATGGTAACTGTTGCAGTTGCTGAATGGGCATTGTCAACATGTTCGGTATCGCCGGTCCAGTCAACGAAAAACCATCCTTCATTTGGGGTTGCGGTAATTGTAACTTCTTCGCCTTCTTCGTATTCACCGTCACCTTCAACCGTGCCAGCGTTTTCGGGGTTGGTGTCAAGTGTGAGGGTGTAGGTTGGAGGTATTTCCTCAAAGCTGGCTGTGAGCTCTATATCCTCTTCAGGCATAGTAACGGTTGTTTCAGCTGCATCAGGATCGGCAAGGTGTTCCGTATCACCGGTCCATTTTATAAATAACCATCCTTCGTTCGGCTTGGCGGAAATGTCCAATTCCTCGCCTTGTTCATAATGACCTTCACCGTGTACGTTGCCGCCTTCTTCGGGATCAGCAAAAAGCGCAAGGGTGAATAGTTCGGGTGGTATTTCTTCAAAGTTGGCGGTCAGGCTGATATCTTCAGCCGGCATAGTAACTGTTGTTTCAGTCGAATTGGGATTATCAGCATGTGCAATATCGCCTGTCCATTCAACAAAAAACCAGCCTTCATTAGGATTTGCAGTAATTATTACTTCCTCACCTTCCTCATATTCGCCTTCACCATACACGTTGCCGCCTTCTTCGGGATCAGCCGAAAGCGTAAGGGTGTAGGTTGGTATTTCATCAAAGCTGGCGGTCAGGCTGATATCTTCAGCCGGCATGGTCACTGTTGTTTCAGCTGAGCCCGGGTCTGCAACATGCTCTATGTCGCCTGTCCATTCTATAAACATCCATCCTTCGTTTGTTACGGCAGAAATATCAACTACTTCACCTTCTTCATAATCGCCTTCACCGTAAACCGTGCCGCCCTCCGCAGGATCAGCAACAAGCGTGAGGGTGTATGCTTCGGCAATCATGGTTACCTCAATGGTTATGTCATCATCAACATAGACCTGGTCTTCAACGGTGATATAGCCTTCTTTTTCTACCTTATAGGTATAGGTGCCGATTTTTATGTTTTCAAATACATAATCGCCCGGGGCATTTTGTATACCATTAAAAGTAACAACGGCATCGTTTATTTCATTTCCCTCTTCATCTTCTATATAAAAAGTAACTTCAAAATAGACCCCGTCAATGATCTCAAAATCAATTTCAACAATATCGGAAGAACCTGTTGTGTAAACGGATTGAACTCCGGCAGTATGTTCTCCTGCAGACAGACCTGAGAACAAGTATTCGGTTTCTTCTATTTCGGCGGCTACTTTTTCGCTGTTCAGGAACACATTCCAGCCGATGAAAGCCCTTGATTTTGCAGTTTGTTCATTGTGCTGACCGGGATAATAAGGTTGCTTATTGTTAATAAGTACAGTTTTGAGTTCATTGAGGTTTCCGGCGTATTTTTCACCGGTTTCGGTATTATTGGTCTTTGGGTTTTTGAGGTTGGCAGGAAGTTCAAAAGTAATTTCGCCGTGGTTTTCTCCATAAGCTCTCAGAAGGAAGTTTAATTCAAATCCCCAGTAACAGATTGAATTCCAGCCGCCGGAAGTGTAATCTGCAACGGCAAACTGTGTGTTTGGTATATATTCCCATGGAGGGCCGGTACCGTTGTCGGTTGCAAGTGCGAGGTATCCGTTGTAGCTCAATCCTATCAGGAATCCGTTTGGAGCTTCAACGGGAGAACTGAATTCGTATGTATTCCATTCGAGGTCGGTGTTGGGTACGTTATTTTGATTGTAGAGCATATTGCCACTATCGGGTAGTCCGTTAGCATCGAGACCGAAGACCCAGATATTGACCGTATTATGCGGTCCTTCTTCATCTGTGAGCATCCATGTGATTTTTTCCAGCAGAGCTTCATTATGGTGAGCGGCACCCATTATGCTGTTAGCAGTACCGTTTTGGAATCCGAGTCTGTGGTGCTGGACGCCGTCGTCATAGCGAAATTCATATTCATCATAAACATTCCATAAAAACAGTGCTTCGCCCGGGTCCATACCCTCGGTAATAACTTCCAGATTGAAGGGTTCAATGATCTTGTCCATCATGTATATATCTATTGATTTTTCTTCACCGTCAACGATGAATGTTAACTCTTTTGTTTCATAACCCTGGGCGCTTATTGTAGCGTTATGTGTGCCGTCGGCGAGGTTAGTGGTAGCTGTACCGTTTTGGTCGGTAGTTATCTGTATTCCATTAATATTGATTGTTGCATTTTCTATGGGGTCTTGAGCGGGGGAGTTTTCCATAACGTTAAAGGTTATGGTATAAGCGGTATAAGTCAGTGCCGCATAAGCATCGAGCCTGCCGCTTCCGAGCATTCCGATAAAGTTGGGATTATAATTATATATGTCGTCATTGGCGCTGTTTATAATTATATCCCGTAGCTCGGTATTAGTCAGCATACCGTAATCATTTGAAATCACAAGTGCTGCTGCTCCTGAGACGTGTGGGCAGGCCATAGATGTGCCTGATTTGAAAGAATATGTGTTGCCTGTTTCTGTTGATGCAACATTTGTGCCCGGTGCAATAATATCAACCCATGTGCCGTAACAGGAGAATGATGACCTGTTACCTTGGTTATCGTGAGAAGCAACAGCCATTGTTCCTTCATATGCTGCCGGATATATAGGTTGACTTGAGTTTTCGTTACCTGCTGCGAAGATGGTCAATCCGCCATTTAATAATGCGCTGCCTCCTCCATTTTCATTAAAATAATCGATGGCCTGTTGGGTGGTTGGCGGGAAATAGCCGGGTGTTGTGTAACCCCAACTGTTTTGTGTTATTGCGGCGCCATTGTCGGCTGCGTAAACGAAAGCATTATATACACTTATTCCTCCGGTAAAAATATTTATGGTCATAAGGCTTACCCCGTCGTCGGCACCACTGCCTCCGGCTAAGCCGGCAACGCCTAAGGAGTTGTTTGTCACAGCAGCTACCGTTCCGCCTACGTGTGTTCCATGACTGCCCGGTGTGGTTCCTGTTCCCTGCGGCCCTATATCCGGCCACATATTACCTTCCAGATCATCATGATAAAACTCCATACCGGTATCTATTATAGCAACAATAACATCTGAATTACCCGTTTCAATATTCCACGCTGCCTCAGCATTGCAGTCCATCCCCGGTAAACCTGCCTGACCGCCGATAGTCTGACCCGTGTTGTTAAAGTGCCACTGGTTGTTGGCATATAAAGGATCGTTGGGAGTCCATTCCTGACCCATAGAACCATCTTTTATAGGCGTGATGTCAACAGGCTTAATAAGTTTTTTTATCAGTGCAGGTTCAGCAACTTTTACTTTATCAAGGCTCTCAAAATCAATTATAGCCTTTATTATGTCTGCCCTGTCATCGAGCTTCAATTCATACCAAAGATGAAGCCCCCACTCCCTGTGTCTTTCTTTATATTGAAGAGATGCCTCTGATATTTTATACAACTCTTTCAACATGGGCGTGTATTTACTAACAGTATAAGATTTGTTGAGCTCATCCAGGGTGGAAATGGTTGTCTTTATATAACCATTATCTGTGATGCCGAAATCTATACTTTCAAGAGTTTTTTCAAATTCCCGTTCAAATTTTATGCGTATTATCCCCGGATGATAACCATCTTCAGGAATAGTTTTTAAATCGAGAGGGAAATTGTTGCCGGACATAACCTGTTTATTTGCCGTATTACTTTGAAAACTATCGTTAAAAGAATGTTTCTCAATATCCTGAGCTTTAATACCGGTTGTAAGACATATCAGAAAAATGTAGATAAAGTACCCTGGAAAAAATGATGTGAATTTGATCATAACAGCAATTGATTTGAATAATTAAATTAATAGATTTTGAGGATGAATAAAAAGTCAGAATCCCGATAAAAAACAGATCATTCCGTCTGTTTTTATATAACAAAGGTAATAATTTTGTTTAAACCGAAAAATATTAATACAAACAAATAATATTAACCTGTTATACTTTGCAGAATGGCATGTTTTATTATCAAAATTATTATTTTTTGATATGGAAAAGGGTAATGGGCAAAAAATGAAAGGTAAAGGACATAAAGCACGGAGCATTTTGCTGATATGAAATTATATAATTATTGATTTTAAAAACCTTGTATTATATTCTCAAAAAAATTTCATAAAAAGCACTTTTTAATATCAGGAGCTAAAAATCTTTTGTTCTTTGCTCCGTGCTTGATGTCCTTGCCAGGTTTTTTTTATCGTGCCACCTGCACACGTTCGGTTATTACTTTTTCACCGGTTTGTATCTGCATAAAGTAGATACCTGTCTTGAAGTTGTTTACGTTGATTTCAGTGTTTAATCCATCCACGGCGAT
>PWJZ01000040.1 GCA_003559855.1 Bacteroidales bacterium | reverse complement strand
TTATAAAGTGGTGAAAAACAAACATAATAAGATAAAAAATTATATAAAAAATAATCAATTTTTGTTTGTAAATTAAAATAATGTTTTTAACTTCGTATTAAGATAGGCAGGTTATATATATGATTTTTGTTTAATCAAAACTCATTCTTTAAAATACTTAGCAATATTTAACAAAGCTAAAATATAAATTCTCAGAACCCACCCTTACACATATTTTATTAACAAAAAAAAATGCCTATGAAACATAAAACGTAAAAAATAATCCAAAAACAACCCCCGCCAGGTTGCACATAAATCTTTTCGGGAAATTCTGAAATTACTCCTTACACCTTAAATTCAGGTGTACTCTGATGCAATATTATTAATATGCATATTTTTTTAATATAAAATTTTATACATTATGAAGAAAAACAATTTTTTAAAATTAACCACCAGCGTCTTGATACTGCTCTTTCTGTTTTCAACCCATGGCTTTGCGCAGCTACAACTGCAAAAAACCGCCACATCCGGCGGCTCTGCTATTTTAACTGATGAAAACAGTGGCGAATGGCTGAGATGGGATGATGGAATAAATCATAAGGCGTTCAGTGGTCCCAAAATTTGGTGGACATCCGCTATTTACTTTGACACTTATGACCTTGCAGATTATGATGGATGGCATGTAACGAAAATAGAAGTTTATCAAAATCATTTGGCTCATGAAGGTCTGATCAAGATCTGGCAAGGTCATGATATCAACAACCTGACAGAATATGTCAGTCAGACATTACCAATGAAAGAAAACACATGGCATAAGATTGTATTGGATAGACCTCACTTTATTGATGCCAGCCGGAAACTTGTGTTTGGTGTTGAATGGGATGACATAGGTGATTGGCACTTCCCTGCAGGTGTTCAAGGTAAATATCCTCCGCAATATAAAGGCGAAATGATAATGTATGGCGTGTATCCCGGTACATGGCAATATCTTTGTACTGATAAAGGTTTTTGCAACACCTGGAATAAAGCCATATATGTTGAATATCTGGAAACCTACACCGTTACATTTGAGATAACAGACGCAAACACCGGAGAAGACATTGATGATGGTGTTATTACCCTGGATAACAAAACAAACGAACCCGGCGATTATATATTTGACAACATATTGCCCGGAAATTATGAATACATTGTGGAAGCGGAAAGCTATTTTACATATGAAGGAGAAGTTGAAGTGATTGATGCGGATGTTACCGTTGAGGTGGAAATGGAGCACGAAGTCTATACCGTTACCTTCATGGTTGAAGATTCAAAAACCGAAGAGCCGATCGTCAATGCCACTGTTACATTTGATGGCGAAGAATACATGACAGACAATGACGGTATGGCAGTGATAGAGGATGTTTATCTCTCCGTTTATGATTACACGGTGGAAAAAGAAGGCTATGTCACCGTTGCAGGAGAGGTTGAAGTGGTTGATGATATCACTGTAGAGGTATCAATGATACCGGAATATTACTATCCTTTGGTTGAAGAAGATAAAGTTTGGAAAGTCTTCGAAAACTACATTTGGTATGGTTATACCGTTGCTTATACTTTTGAAAAAGAAAACAATATAAATAGAGAACCATATTACAGGGTATTAAAAAAGAAACCTCCGTTAGACCAGAATAACTGGTACACTTTTGGGTATATACGTGAGGATTCATTGAAACAAGTATTCTTTTTAAAAAATAATAATAATGAAGAAGAAATCTTGATTTATGATTTTAATTTGGAAATTGGAGATTATTTTCATTTGTTACATACAGTATATAATATTGATTCAATAAAATTAACAAACAACGAATTACGTAGGAGATGGATGTTTACTGGCGGCTATGAGCGATGGATTGAAGGTATCGGAAGTGATTATGGTGGATTGTTTTATCACCTTAATCACTGGGAAAGAAAAAATATAAAGCATATACCTGAAATAGAACTATTGTGTTTTTACCAAGATGATGAGTTGTTATACCAACATGAATTATATGATACCTGTGATTACAGCTTTTCTAATGTGTATATTCAGGAAATAAGTCATAGTATATCTTTTTTTGAAATTTATCCTAACCCGTTTCAAGATAAAATTTATATCAAAAATAAAGCAAATACTAAAATAGATAAAATATTGATATATGACAACGCAGGGATATTAATATGGCAAAAATCAACTCCACGCTCCGATAAATTGGATTTGTCATTTTTAAAAAATGGCGTATACTTTATGCAAATTCACTTTAATAATAAATCTAAAACCATTAAATTAATAAAGCTATGAGCAAGCATTATAACCTAACAAAATCAAAACCAAGATACAAGAAATTTTTTCAGTTTCGACTTTCTTGTATTATCATAACTTTTTTTCAATTAAAAAAATTATCCTTGATTTTTGCAATTTTGATTTTCTTTTTCATTTTTCACGATATAATCAAAGGACAACATCTTTATGAGGATACAACAATAGTTTTTAGAAATGATGAATATCATAGTCATTTTGGTTATAGAATTAATCCAATCGGTCAATACAGGGCATTAAATATTTTTGTTAATGTTATCTATGACGAAACGCCTGACGAAGATCCTATAACTACGCCTAATGAAATTTGGCCTGCACCGAGTGATCCCACTAAAAATACTATAAATATAGATAAACCCATATATTTGCCTGACTTCATGGACGCTGTTTATATTCCTCCAAGCAACGGTGGGGCACATGGTTCCCTTACAAGAGTTTTCAGTGAATCTTCATTTGATTTATTTGTTTTACTTGGAGACTTTATGGTAGTTAACATTAAACAATCGACAATTCCCAAAGATAATAATTTACCAGGTTCTTTTACAAAAGAGAGTTTAGCCAATGCAGTAGTGAATTTAATTAATCAAAATGATGGTCTAGATGCTATTTATGGTCATAATGATATTTCCGATTATGATAATCTCGGTTCAACAGAAACAGGAGTTTATAAACCTACCGAACCAAACGACAAAATTGATATAATTCAAATAATTACACGCAATACAACTGAGGATTACGGGGGAGCAAAAAACGGACAAGGTTACGGTTATTTTAGGCCCTCAGAAAAACTTATAATAAATGGTCAGGAATATGGTTATGATCTTGGTACGTATCAATGCGTTGGAGATAGGAATTTAGCAAAATGGGCAAAAAATATAATTACTCATGAATTATCACATAATCTTTTTGGGCCCAACAATTTCCACACCTCCGGTGGCAATCATTACTCAGGAGGAGGAACCAATACATGGTTCGGGATAGAAGGCGGCTATGGATTAATGGGTGGGGGAAATTCAGGACTTGTTTCATGCAATGGCTATGAACGTTGGCGAATGAACTGGACAAGTCCGGTATATAATCCGCAAGGGCATCCTATTCAAGCAAATGGGGTGCCATCAGATATATCAAAGGAAGATGGACCAAAATCGTTTACCTTAAGGGATTTCGTTACTACCGGAGATGCAATTCGTATAAAACTGCCCTATATTGATGAAGATGCGTCAAACCAATATATATGGCTCGAAAATCATCAAATTGGCAAAAATGATAAGTTGGATTATCTCCGTTTTTCAATTTATGCTAATGGAGAAATATGGCATGAATGCCGACCTCTCGGTACTCCAGGAATTTATAGCTATATACAGGTTGGGAAAGATACTTTAGATGGAACAAAATTATCAGATGTATTTCCATGGAATGAAACAGACAATTTAAGAATAATCAGCGCAGAAGGCAATTGGGATTTTATAAAAATGGAGGATGAAGAACATGGATGCGTAAGAGGAGGACTCCAATATACAGCAAAAAGATATCTGCCCAATTCTTTATCAGGCTATCAGGATCAAACAACTCATTTTTATTCCGACTCAACAAAACTAAGCGGCGATGATGGAAACTGGTTAGACATAAAGTACGACAGCGATGGCAGTACACTTGTAAGCAACTATTTGCCTCATATTGGAGACACACTTGATGCTTTTACCGGATCAAGCCGGATGAGCATAGGTACAAACCCTTCTCCTGCCAACGTAACAACTTATTATGTAACTCAGTCAAAGGGAAATTTTCAAGATTCTGATGCAAATACAAACACATCACACATTTATCTTTCAGGATTAAGAATTGATATGGAGGAAAATCCTGACGGAACGTTTGATGTGGATATCGTATGGGATGATTACGACGTAAAAGAAGATGTACGCTGGGCAGGCAACATTGTTATGAAAGAGAAAGTTGTTTTGAAGAACGGTAAAACAATTGAGATAGACCAAAGTCTTACACCCAACCAAATAGATAGGGATCCTGTATCGGATCTTTTCGCCAAGCCCACGGTTTTCACCTGCGAAGACGGTTCTGAATTCATTATGGAAAGCGGCTCAAATGTAACTTTAAAAAACAAATCAACCTTACTGTTAGAAAGCGGCAGCGTTTTTGAAATCTATGATAATGCAACATTAACCGTTAACAGCGGCGATACCCTCAAAATTGAGCCGGGTGCCGAGCTTAATATACATGAAGGCGGTCAAATAATCATTCAAAACGGTGGTATGTTTATTATTAACGGAGGTTCAATAGCCGGCAGCGGTATAATTACCGTAGCAGGTAAAGTTGAAATCAATTGCGATTTTTCTACTGAAGTTGAATTCATTATTAACGGTGGTCAATTCGTTATTAATGACGGTGGTATTTTCCTGCAAAACAACAATTCTACCATGAGTTTAAGTGAAGAAGGAGTTATTTGGGTAAGACCCGGTGGTAAACTGATAGTTGACAATGGCGCAATTACCGGTTATCTTGGTGATGAATGGAATGGTATCAGGGTTTTTGGAAGACCTAAACAACCACAAACCTTTGAAAACCAAGGTGTTGTTATCCTCAAGAACGGTGCTTTAATAGAAAATGCGGACGTAGCCGTAAAGCTTGGAAGTGATTCAGGCTTAAACGGGGGCATTATCCAGGCTACCGATGCTGTTTTTCGCAACAACCGTAAAGACGTGGTCTTTTATCCGTACGAAAACATCCACAAAGGAGAAGGAGGAGAATTTGAAGTTATATTAGATAATATATCCTATTTTGAAAACTGCAGTTTAAAAACTAACTATAATACACCTTTTGGTTTTTCCAGGCACCCGCATGTGAAAATGGATGGTGTCAGAGGTATTGAATTTAAATCTTGCTACTTTGTTGATGACAGAGATATTGATGGAAGACCCGGACCACCGGAACCGGAGCCATTTCCGCCGGGACGTGAAGGCATAAGAGCCCACTCTACATCTTTTAAGGTAAGAGACTGTACCTTCGAAAACCTTACTCCTTACGGAATTTATGCAACA
>PWJZ01000122.1 GCA_003559855.1 Bacteroidales bacterium | reverse complement strand
GCTGACGTAATCTATGTCTATGCCCAGGCTGTCAATTATATGCAAAACACCTATATGGGCAAATCCCCTTGCACCGCCACCACTTAAAGTTAAGCCAATGGTTTTAGGCTCTTGCTCATTAATAACACCAGGGTTTTCTGCATAAGTGCTATTTAAAATAAGTAAACAAACATTTATTAATAATGTAGGTTTTAGCAGTTTAACAACTTTCATGTTTTAAGGAGTTTGAAGATATTAGCTAAAACTAATGTTACCGGAATTTTTGTCTGTTTTTTCTCATCAATATTGCTTTTTATGTAAATATTCTATATAAATCAAATTGAATTTAATATTTAGACATATTTTACCTGTCAGAATTATATCCTGAAAATTATCGCTACTATATTAACTTTTTCCGAATAGTCTTTATTTTACTACTATAACGGTTAAATGCTAAAACTTTCAGTTTTTCGGTTGCGAAGTCTGAAAAACAGGAGTTTACTATTCGTAAATGACTGTTTTGAAGACAAGCCCCGATAAACTTTGCTACGTGATAAACATAACGCAGATATTGACGTTTTCTTGCAAGCACTAATTAAGGAAGAATATTTTTGTAATATAATAAAGAAAACATGTAAAGAATCTTTATGCTTTAATTTTTTTGCCGGATTTTTACAAAATTAGCTCTGAAGAGATTCATTCCTGTTGTATTTATAAGCCAATTTTTTAATTTTACCGGATACATTACTGCAAATGTAAAATATTTTTTAAGAAACTTTCAAGTTTTTATCTGGTCAAAAAGTTTTTGCATAAATAAATAATACAGATTTCGTTCAATGTTAGTTTTTTTGACCAACATTGAGCATCATAAAAGAAAAGCTATAAAGCTATTTATCAATGAACCTGACAGCTGAAGCTTTGAAGTTAAGCCATACCACTTTCCCGGGGTTTAAGCCTAATTCTCTCTGAGATTTTTTTGTAATGGTAACAGAAAAATCTATGCCGGCATCTATGATCATATCAATTGAACTCCCATGAACAAACAATTTTTTTATAGTGCCTTTAAAGTGGTTAAGGGCAGAGGAGCTTATCTCCTTTTCCGAAATGATTATGTCTTCAGAGGGCACAATAATAAAACCCTGGCCTTTAACATCTGAATTGCCGGAAAAAAATACTTCAACTTTATTCTTTAAAACAGCTCTTTTAATACCATTATAAGCCTTTTCGTCAATCATACATGGGAAAAGGTTTTTGTAACCTGACAGCCGTGCAACAAATTCCGATTTAGGATTGCGAAAAATCTCTTCCGGCGCACCTGTTTGGACAAGATTGCCATTTTCTATTACGGCAATATGTGAGCTAAGAGTGACGGCTTCAGTATAATCATGTGTTACATGCACTATTGTTTTTCCTGTTTCATTTATCTTCCTCAGCAGGCTACGCAGTTCCGCTTTCAGCTTCACATCAAGGCTGGCAAGGGGTTCATCCAGAAGGAGTATTTTCGGGTCAGAGGCCAGCGTCCTTGCAAGGGCTACGCGTTGTGCTTCACCTCCGGAAAGGGACTCCGGGTAACGATGTTTTAAGTGCGATATGCCGGTTTGTTGAAGAAGTTCATCAATACGCTTATTCATATCACCACGGCTCATTTTCCTGTTTTTAAGAGCATAAGCAATGTTGGATTTTACATTTTTGTGAGGGAAGAGGCAGAGGTCCTGGTATACAAGCCCTGTTTTACGCTTTTGAACGGGTATGTGTGTTATTTTTTGATTATTGATATATACATCGCCTTTGTCGGGCTTTATCAGGCCGGCAATAATTTCCAGCAGTACGGTTTTACCGGCACCGGACAGGCCCAGTACAGTCAAATATGAACCGCTAGGTACCTGCAGGCTTATATCGTTTAGCGAAAAGTCGCCAAGCTTTACTGATATGTCATTAAGCTTTAACATTATAAGTATTACGTGTTAAAAGTCGCATAGCTATAAAAATTATCAAACATACCGCCATGAATACTGCGGCAATTGGCCGGGCATATTGCAGCCCGTATGAAGCAAAACGCTCCCAGATAAGCACCGGTGTGACCATAGGGTGATATGCTATTATCACTACAGCTCCAAACTCGCTTAGCCCGCGAGCCCACATCATTGTCAACCCTGTGATGATATGTTTTTTGGCCAGGGGCAAAGAGATGGTGAAAAAGACCTTCAGGGGCGATGCCCCAAGGTTAAGGGCAGCTTTTTCCAGCCTCTCAGGCACGGCAGCGAATCCATCACGTGCGGCATTGATCAAAAAAGGAATGCTGACAAAAGCCATAGCCACAACAATGCCTGCAACACCGCCTACAAAGCTTATTCCAACCGACTCGCCGGCCTGGCCAACGAGGGTGCTGCGTGAAACCACTCCGAGTATAGCAATGCCGGCAGCCGAATGAGGAATAATAACCGGCAAATCAATAATGCCGTTTACAATGCCCTTGAACGGGAAACTCCTTCTTGCCAAAATGTATGCCAATGGTATTGCTCCTATACCAAACAAAACAGTGCCTGCCATAGAAGCATAAAGCGTCAGGCCAATGCTGCGGCGAACCTCCTCATCTGCGATTGTAGCACTGTAATCTTCAAATGAAGTCTTTAAATATACTCCCACTAAAGGCGCTATGATAAACAGCAATATAAAGCCTCCAAGTGCTATAAAAAGTATATTAATTTTCCAGTTTCTGAACATTGGGATTGCGGTAAAAGTGTTTTGATTTTAAAGGGATAAAATTAAATAATTTTGAGCAACAGGGCAAACGCATGAAAATGCTGTACCTCCCCTAAAGCCGTTTAACACATTAATATTTTACCAGTTATCAACAATTGACAGTTGACAATTGACAGTTGACAAAATGTTTCTAATAACGTTATTATGAGTTATTAAATTTATTTCATTATTAGAAAAAGAGCTAAGCGCTATCAGAAAAGGTTAGAAGATATGGCTGATGCAGTATGTTTTGCTGACTTAGAGCATTTACCTGGCAGGTATCATCAACTTACAGGAAGCAGAAAAGGCCAGTGGTCGTGTGACATGGACCATCCATACAGATTAATATTTAAACCCACAGAGGAACCAATTCCAAAAGATGAACACGGTAAGCAGAAATTAACTGAAATAGAATAGCCTTGAAGTAATTGAAATTATCAATTATCATAAGGAGAAATAAACTATGGCAACAATAAATGAATATTATCCACAGGTAGTTTTACACCCTTGCGAAACCTTAAATGAAAAGCTGGGAGAAATGAGAATGAGCAGGAAAGAGTTTGCTCTGCGTACGGGAAAACCCGAAAAAACTATCATTGCTGTTTTAAAAGGTGAGAGTTCTATTACTCCCGAAATGGCTGTAATGTTTGAAAACATTACAAAAATACCCGCTCATTTTTGGCTGAATAAACAAGCCAGGTATAACGAATATAAAGCACGCCTGAAACGAAAAACTGATATTGAGCAAGCAAAAGAATGGACAAGATGTTTCCCTTATCCAGAAATGGTAAAAAACAATTGGGTTCCACCAACAAGAAAAACAGAAGAAAAAACTATTAATCTGTTTGAATATTTTGCAATATCCACATGTAATGCATGGAGTAGACTGTATATGGATAGTAAGTTAAAAGTAGCTGCCTATGCTTCGTTGAAACACACACTTGAACCACATGCTATTTCTGCCTGGCTAAGGCAGGGAGAAATACAAGCTGAAAAGATCGAAGCTCCAGTCTATAATAAAAAGGAGTTTAACAACGTGTTGTACAAAATTAAAAACATCATGGCAAAACATCCTGATAACTTTTTCAAGAGATTACAGAAACTTTGTTTGCAAGCAGGTGTAAAAGTATTCTATACCCCAAAGTTGTCAAAGGTACCTGTTAGCGGATCAACTCGTTGGATCAAAAATGCTCCTGTTATTCAACTTACAGCAAGGTATAAGCAAAATGACAGGTTTTGGTTTACATTCTTCCACGAAGCAGGCCATATTTTATTACACGGGAAAAAATACATTTCAATAGAGGGGATTAATTTTTATGAAGCAGATCCCAAAAAAGAACAACAGGCTCATAACTTTGCTGAAAAATGGACATTTAGCAAAGAACAGGAAGAAGAAGTAATTAAAGTAGCTCCACTTGACAGAACTGATATTATTACTTTTGCAAATAAATTTAATACTCACCCGGCTATGATTATAGGCAGATTACAACATAAAAAATTAATTCCATATAGTGTTGGACGTGAATTTATTGAACCTGTCGATTTATCAGGAAATTAAGGCTTGCTTATAAATCTGATAGTTTCAGAGAACTAAAACGTCAGACTGTCTAAAAACCCCTACTTTTATTGTTGAATAATTTTGACAACGTTATTAATAAATGTCTTAATTTATTAACAATCAGCAAAATAAATGTTTTTTTGTTTGGAATGTATTAAAAATATGGCTATTTTTATTGCATGAAGCCAAACGCAATTACCTCACCCAACCCAAAGCCGCATAGCGGCGAAAGTATGATTAGCCAACAAACATTTTCCCCTCACTAATCAAATATTTTTGCTTAATTTGCGATGAAAGAACACGAAAAAAATATGATTAAAACAAAAAAACATTCAATTTTAAATTTATCAGTTTTTATTCTGATTATTATAATGATTTTATCCTGCAATTTTGCCGGACGGGATAAAGAAGACAGAATAGAAAAAAGCACTTTGCATGTTATACACGCTGGCAGCCTGACAGTGCCGGTGCATGAAATGGCGAGGGCTTTTGAAAAGGAAAATCCGGGTGTAAGGGTGCTTACCGAGGCATGGGGCAGCAAAGCCGGTGCCCGCAGGATTGCCAATCTTGATACTCCTGCCGATGTTTTTATGTCGGCAGATTATATGGTTATTGAAAATATGCTAATTCCTGAACACGCAAGCTGGTATATACCTTTTGCAACTAACGAGATGGCAATAGTTTTTACAGAAAGGTCAAAATATGCTGACCAGATAAGTGTTGATAATTGGGTGGAAATCCTCATGAGTGATGATGTTAAATTCGGACGCAGCAACCCCGATCACGACCCTTGCGGGGTCAGGAGCGTGTTTACCATCAAGCTGGCGGAAAAAATGCGCGGGGAACCCAGCTTGGCTGAACAGATGCTTGCCAAAGACAATGACAATATCCGCCCTAAAGAAACAGACCTTATAGCTTTGCTTGAAAGCAACCATATCGATTATATTTTCCTTTACAAGAGCGTAGCTGTACAACACGATCTTAAATACCTCCAGCTGCCTGACAGCATGAATATGGGAAACTTCGCTTTAAATGACTGGTACGGGAAAGTCAGTGTTGAAACATTAGGCACCAGGCCCGGCGAAACTATTATTGAATATGGTGAAGCTATGGTCTATGGCCTTACCATCCTGCACAAAACTCAAAATATTGAACTTGCCGAAAAATTTGTAGCTTTCGTTTTAGATAAAGATAAAGGGCAAAGGATTCTGCAAGAATTGGGACAGGATCCTGTTGTTGATTTTGATAATCCGTACAATGTGTCTAAATATTATCTGTCTAAAATGTCAAACTTTTTTGATTAACGAATATCGATTACTCACTTAATATTTTATTTTATTTGGTGTTCGTGAGATCGCAATGTTATTCCCTTCGGTCATTGCCTCCCTTTGGTCGGCATACTAAGTTAACGATTTTTGATTTTAGAAGTTGGGAGAAAATCAGGTGTTTATCCAAACGACTTCATAAATCGTTAATCCTTGCCTGCCCCGTGACGAAGTGTATCGGGGTTCAATATTCAGGTTAACCTAAAAACATCTAAACCAAGGTTATCAATTACCAGATTAATAAAATAGGGCGCAACCTTTATAGCAGATTACGCCTTTTTGTTATTAATAGAACAAAACATTATCCAATTTGGTGTTTGGAGAGCCGTATCTTGCTCCACCGATTATCATAACATGAGCAACACCATCTGCATCTATGTAGCTTATTCCACTTTGGTTAAACAAATTACTGCCGCCGGCACTGAAGAGTGTGTTTGAGCCGGTAGCGCCGTTAAATCCTTCAACTATGCCATCAGATTTTATATTTGCATAAACATTTTCGCTCGAACCGGGCACATTTGGGCTGAGGCCTGAATACAATCCCGAAGAAACAAACATGTTGCCACCCAGAACAAGTGCAGTATGCTTACTTCTTGTCTTTTGAAGGGTGTTTGGGTTGAGCAGCCATTCATCAATTTCGCCGGTTCTCAGGTTGATCCTTGAATAGTAAACTTTATCAATAGCTTCAACCTGGCTATCTGCATCAGGATTGGCGATACCGGTTTCGCCACCAACTGAATACAAATAACCTCCAAATGAGACCAGTTCATGATAAGCAACGGCCACAGGTAGTGAAGGCAGTGTTTGCCACTCATCCAGCTGCCCATTATCGTTAATATTGGCCATATATACTGAAGCTACAGGCGTGTTGTCTGAAGTTGCACCCCCAACAACATATATTGTATTTCTGAACAATACTGCACCTGCAGAATGCAGAGCTTCCGGCAGGTCAATTGTGTTGCTCCACGACTGCAAAGTTCCGTCATTATTTATGGCTGCAAATTGTACTGATGAAACAGCTTCACTATCTGTATTAATACCACCAAGAACATATATAAAACCGTTACTTTCGACTTTTGAATTAAAAGGTGTTGCTACAACCGAAGTATGAAATGCAAGTGGTTCAGGTAATGAAGTAGTGTTTGCCCAGGAATCTATTGTGCCGTCAGTTTTTATTTGCCCGTAAACTGCCTGGTTAGCAGGCACCCCCTCTGCATTGCGTCCACCTAATACATGGACATATCTTTCTGTAACAGTCTCTGATTCTATTGACACGGGTACAGCTTTATGGCCGCTAACCGCTAAAGGTAAAGGAGTTGTTACTGTCCAATTGATGGTAGAAGGGCTAAATATTGCAGCATCAGTTATTGTAAAATCTACTTCATTGCTGGTTCCGATTTCTGTTTGAACAGTTACCGGCCCATCTTTACTCTCATTTGGCACGGTAGTAATAATAAATTCATCAGTCCAATCTTCATCACTGGAAATAGTAGCTTCAATAGTTCCTTCCTCACCGTCTGAGAAGAAGACTTTACTCTCACCCTGTCTATCTCCAAAAGCCCTGCCTTCAATAATTACAGTACTTCCGGCATTGCCTGAAGGTTTGGTGGCACTGTTTATAAATGTTATTTCCGGGTCGATTGCAGTGAATGCCGATTCGAAAGTATCTTCACCACCACCCGGGTTTATAACTGTTACTGATAAAAGAACATTTCCAGGTATTCCTGTTGGTACTGTAGCATAAATTATGGTGCTTGATGATACTTCGACACTCTCTGCTGCAATAGCATCAACATAAACGTTTGCTCCACTTTGAAAGTTTGAACCGGTTATTGTGAGTTCAGTACCCACAGATCCTTCACTGGGCTCTATAGTTTCTATTGAGGGGATCTCTGAAGCCGGAATCGGGTCATCTTTACTGCAGCTTGCAGATAACAGTATTATGATTACCGGAATAATTATTCTGAATTTTTGTATGATTTTTTTCATGTCATTAGAGTTTTATAAATAATTAGCTTTTCTGATTTAATTTTTTTTCTTTGATTATCATTTTTTAAAAAAAGGGCAGGCCAAACGGACTGCCCTTTTCAGTGGTCAATAAAGATGAACAGGAGTTTATAGAAAATTTAACAGGAGCTTACAATTCTTCAATGTTTATTTGCAAGTTGGTAGTTTTTCTGCTTTCAACGGTAACATCTTCGACAACACCAAGAACATCCTGGAATTCACCTTCATTGTTTACTTTTGTTACTACCAGGTCATAAACACCGGGTGCAAGAAAAGCCAGGTGGTATGAACCATCTTCATCTACCATGTCACTGGTTACAGCATTTGGGAACCTTGGTTCTTCAACCGCAGGATCATCTGCCTCTGAATCGTTATATGTGCCTTCTTCATAAGCATATATAACTACTCCGGCCTCATCAGGGATGTTTGATACACCACCTGCGATCTGTCCTGCCTGATCATCTACAACCAGGCGAATTGTCGGGTTCAGAATGTATTTACCTGTAATACCGGCCTCAACAACGGACTTTCTCACATCAAAATCGGCTGTAACATTTACCGAACCGTTAATTGGAACCCTGAATGCTCCAACAGCCTTGTAGCCTGTTTCAAAACCACTTGGTACAAACAACGCTGTTATTGTACCATCCTTAAATTCAAGGTAGCATCCGGGATTGGAAACAGGATCCGTATTCAGAACCGGAGCGTCAAGCATAAATCTTAACTGAGTATAATGTCCGGCCTCCATCTCAAAACTTCCGAGAAACTTAGATTCTCCCCTTGTAAGCTCTAACAGGTCAATTTTTTTTGGACCTTCAAAGTCCTCAAAAACAGCCCAGTTATTTCCGCTTGTGTGATAATGAATCTCCGAGATGGTTATAAACACTTTTTCAATTTCGTCGGTGTCAATAGGGGCATCAGTGATTGAAAGATTCAATGTACCTTTATCGGTATCTTCCTTTTCGCAGGCTGTAAAAAATATAAAAGGCAAGAATACCAAGCTTAATAATATAATATTCCGTTTCATAGCTTTATGATCTTAAGATTCAACAATAATTTTAATTAAACATTTATCTATGTGAAAGACGATATAAAAAACAAAATGGTTGGAAAGGGGTTAAAATTAATTTATATCGTACCTTAAGGAAAGAGTTAAGTTGATAGAAGCATTACGGGTATTGTTAAGATAGTCCGGTATGAGTTCGTTTCCGGCAAAGATGTTTTTTAGTCCGTATTTTACCTGAAAACCTGTTCCTAATTTCAGATTATTGCCAAAAGGATAGGTGTATTCATAGCCACCAACAACACCATAATCAGTTGAGCTGTAATCATTGTCAAGAGCTAATGATGTTCCGTTTAAATTTTGAACAGCATTTTTTAGCACCCCGGTATAAACTCCTAGTAGTAAATGATGATTGCCGGATTTTTTTTGCGAATTAAAAACAGAACGTTTGCCAACAAGTGAAAATCTTGTGTAGTTAAATTCCATATTATTACTAACGTATTGCCCATGAACGTATTCATTATAATTTTGGCGGGCCTGGGAAATGAAATATAATTCTACTTGCAGGCTAAGATTTCTGTTTATGTTTCTTCCTGCAATTATACCAATATTATAACCGAAAGAAGGTAAAGTTGCAGTTAACTCATCACTTTTAAGGCCTTGCACGGTTTTATTGTTCATCAGCCATGTGTTTGCAGCATGTCCGGTTAGGCCTGCATAATATTTGCCTGTTGTTAATATTCTTTGTTCATCTGTTGCGTCATCAATAAAAGAGATTTGTGACACCTGTTCAACAATTTGTGATTCATGAGTTGACAGGTATTGTTGATGTGCTAAACGGGGAATTGGTTGCAAAACATCTTCCTGTTCTTCTGCTGTTATAAGAGGTTCTACTTGTTCGCGTTTAAAATTTTCCGGTATTTCGTCTATTTCCAAATATTGCGTTTCTTGAACAAAATATGTTTCTTGGTCTTTCAAGGACTCCTTTTTTCTTATAGGCAAAATTGTATCCTGATCTGACAATTCGAACGTGTTGAAAACATAAGTTTCCGGTACTGTATTGTATACATTATATAAAAACAGGGAGCCAAATCCAATGATTAACAACAGAGAAGCTGCAGCGGCTAATGTGTAAACCATGACCCTTCTTTTGTTTTTTGAAAGGCTGGCATTGAGATCATCCCACACCATATCCACATCAAGCTCGTCCTGAATATTATTCCACACCTCAACCGGAGGTTCTTCCTGGTTTGATTCTACAATATTTTTATACCATTTTAAAAAATCCATGTTTTTTATAGATTTAGATTGCCAATGTAATTTATCAACAATTGCCTGGCCCTGTTAAACTGTGACTTTGACGTGCCTTCTGTAATGTTTAATTTTTCAGCAATTTCTTTGTGTGTATATCCATCTAGTGCGTATAAGTTAAAAACTATGCGTGCCCCTTCGGGCAAACGATCAACCTGCTCCATAATCTCATCAAAAGAGACTTTTGAAGTAGCAAGATTAGTAACATGATACTTAGAGCTTGCAACTGCCATTTCAACATAATTATCAGTTTTTTTATTTCTTCTTAAATGATCAATCGCTGTGTTTGTAACTATCCTTCGAATCCACCCTTCTAAAGAGCCGTCTTTTTTAAAATTCTTTATATTTTTAAACACCTTTATAAAAGCATCCTGAAGCATATCTTTTGCCAAGGATCTATCACCTGCATAGCTAACGCATATTGCATACATCTTCCTGGCAAAATGCCTGTATAGCAATTCCTGTGAATGCCTGTCGTTTTTTTTACAACCGGCAATGATTATATCTTCATTAACCCCTGAAATATACATCCTTATTATTTAAAAACCGCTGTAAAAGATTTTTCTACTTGACTCGCTATTAAATTAAAAATGTCATTATTTTTTTCCTGGTTTATTATAATCGTTTTTTCTTCTTCAAAAGTGAATATTTCGGCATTCATAAGCATATTCATATTTACGAAACGAAAAACAACACCTGCATCAACCTTAATTGTAAAAGTTGATGTAACATCTTTTTTAATAACTATACTACCGGTATTATTTTTTGGCTCAGCTTTTATTCGTATTCGTTCTGCAATTGGGTATTCAAATCTTATCAGAATATCATCTTCAAAAGGCATGCCTCTTCTTAGGGTGCCTTCAAGCATTAAGGGAGCCCCATTATTATCTAAAAGGTTAAGGTTTATTTCAATGAATTTATAAACTCCCTGTGGGATGTCAAAACTTATAGGTTTGCTGCATTGCCCGGTAGAAAGATTTGCAAATACAGCTTCGGAAAAATTGGATTCAAAATAAATATCTTTACCCTGCTCCCTGCGCCCATCAAACTCTATTGATCCAATGTTTAATGTGCCATGATTAACTTCTAAATTTCCCTGAGATTTGTCAGATACTGTACCTGTCTTGGAAATTTCTCCATAATCATAACTGATCAATTCAAATTCAAAATTTACCTTTGCAGGCAATGTATGCTCATCTTTTTCACAGGAAGTTAAAAGCAATAGTAAAACTAGTAAAAAAAGAATGTTATTTTTTAGTGCTTTCATTTTGATTTTAGAATTGGTTATAATGCTTTAAAGCAAGTTCTAAATATTAAAACGAATTTTACATCGTAAAGGTTGGAAGCATAGAAATAAAATGATTTATTTTTTTAAAAGTATAGTTACAATATAATAAAATAAATCTTAATAATTAAGAAAAACCCTGGTTTTTCGTATAAATCATTTAGTCAATTAAGCGGCTGGCAAAATAGTTTTTTATTAATTTAGCTTGTTTTATATAATTAATTTCAGGGATAATTATGAAGGATCAACGATACATAAAAAACGAAAAAACATTATCCCCTGAGGAAAACCTTAGCCTGAGGGAAAAGAAAGTAGCTGTTGTCGGTTGCGGCGGTTTGGGAGGTTTTATAATCGAAGAGCTTGGGAGGCTCGGAATAGGACATATTACCGCTATTGACGGTGATGTTTTTGAAGAGTCAAACCTTAACAGGCAACTGTTTTCAGATATGGGAAACATAGGGTATTCTAAAGCGTTGGCTGCAAAAGAGCGCATGAATAAGGTAAACCCTGACATCAAGCTGGTGGCTGTCAATAAATATCTTGATGATAACAATGCAGCAAAGATCCTGAAAAACCATCATGTAGTTTGTGATGCACTTGATAATATCCCGTCACGTAAGTTGATCAGCAGAGCTTGCAAAAAACTCAATATTCCACTTGTTTATGGTGCCATAGCCGGATGGTACGGATACGTTTCAACCATTTTTCCCGAAGATAATACTATTGATTATGTTTATGATACCGACGAATCAAAAGGTGAAGAACAAGAACTCGGAAATCCTGCTTTCACACCTGCCATTATTGCCTCGCTTCAGGTTGCTGAAACTGTTAAACTGCTTACCGGTAAAGGCGAATTATTGCGCAAAAAGTTGCTTTTTATAAACTGCCTTGAACATAAATACGAGATTATTGAGCTTGGTTAACAGGTTGGTTAATCTTTATATCCTAATGCTTTTGCACATGACTGCCCTGCCAGCCAACCTGTTGAATAAGCTATCTGTAAGTTGAAACCACCGGTATCACCATCCAGGTCGATAACTTCACCTGCAAAATACATGTTGTTTACCAGTTTTGAGCACATAGTTTTTGAGTCGATCTCAGAAGTGGGAATACCGCCGGCAGTAATGACAGCTTCCTTAAATGAGCGGTAGCCCTTAACCTGAAAGGTTAACTCCTTCATAAACATTTTTATCCTGCGCCTTTCTTTTGATGTAACCTGATGTCCTTCTTTATCAGGGTTAATATCAGTTTCGTCAAAAAATACAGGGATGATCTTTTTAGGGAACCAAAGTTTGGCAATATTCTCGATCTTTTTATTAGAATGCTCTTCCAGGTCACGAAGCAGGCGGTTATCTAATTTGTTTTCATCCAAAGCGGGCTTAAGGTCAATTGAAATATTTACCCTGTGTTTGTTTCTTATGTCATCCACAACATACCGGCTGATAGTCAAAATGATAGGCCCTGAAAGTCCGAAATGTGTGAAAAGCATTTCACCAAACTCCTCTCTTTGTTTTTTCCCGTCCATCCATACAACAGCCTTTACGTTTTTCAAAGATAAGCCTTGTAGTCGTTTTGCGATCTCTCCCTTTGTTTCCAATGGAACCAGTGCAGGCCTGACAGGTTCAATAGTGTGTCCTGCCGATTCTGCTAAAGTATAACCATCGCCATCTGAACCGGTTGCAGGATATGACATTCCTCCGGTACAAATAATTACACTGCCGGATAAAACTTTCTTAAATTGTCCGTTTTGGCTATATTCAACTCCCTGAACGGATTGGTTATTGTCATAAACAAGTTTTTCCACTTTAGAGTCATATCGAATCTCAACGTTATTTGCTTTTGCCTGGTTAAGAATTGCCTCCAACACATCTGAAGCTTTATTGCTTTTTGGGAACACTCTGCCTCCTCTTTCTTCAACTGTTTCCACACCATTTTTTTGCAATAAAGCAATTATATCTTTTGAAAAAAAGTTTGAGAAAGCATATTTAAGGAATTTGCTTTTTGGCCGGATATAATTGAAATACTCTGATTGACTTGCCGTATTTGTAATATTGCACCTGCCTTTGCCGGTTATCAACAATTTACAACCTGCCCTTTGCATTTTTTCCAGTACAAGGACACTTGCACCCATTTCGGATGCCCTGCAAGAAGCGATTAATCCCGACACACCACCACCAACTATTACTACATCAAATTTTTCCAAATTGCTAAATTTTTATAAAAACAAAAATATTAAATTTCTTTGACCAATATAGCAGTATGTTGTGTGTTGACTAATTCTCTTTGAATTGTCAGAAAATACTCATGGAGTTCTTTTCCATAGCCGGTTATGCTTATTGGTTTGCTTGCCTCAACACCAAAAGAACCAAACAAATCAAACATTTTGATTGTTAAAGGTTTATTACCTTTGCAGGAAAAAGTTTTATAATTTAGTTTTTCGATTGTGATGATACCATTTGAAGAAGCACAAAATATAGTTTTGGAAAATGCCCGTTTTCTTGGCACTGAAAGGGTTGTTTTCAGGCAGTCTTTACACAGGGTATTGGCTGAAGATGTGATTTCGGACATTGATATGCCTCCTTTTGACAAGGCAGCTATGGATGGTTATGCATGCCGCAGAGTGGATCTTGACAAGCCGTTAGAGGTTGTTGAAACTATTGCAGCAGGGGAAGTGTCTTCACAAAAGGTTGTTGAGGGCAAATGTGTCCAGGTTATGACCGGTGCACCCACTCCCGATGGTGCAGATACCGTTATTATGGTAGAACAAACAGAAACGATCACATCAGGCATGATACGTTTTACCGGTGAAAATACTGCAGCCAATATTGCATATAAGGGTGAAGATGTTAAAAAAGGGGATAAGGTTATCTCAAAAAATACGCTTGTTAAACCGCAACACATTGCAATAATGGCATCTGTAGGATGTGTAAAGCCTTTGGTTGCAAAAAAGCCTAAAGTGTCTGTCTTGTCGACCGGAGACGAACTGGTGGAACCATATGATAAACCCGGTAACGGACAGATACGTAATTCAAACAGCTTTCAGCTCATTACTCAGGTTGATAAATGTTTTTGTGACTCTATATATGAAGGAATAATTCCTGATGATGAAGATGAAACTAATCTGGCAATAGGTAAGGCACTTTATGAGAATGATGTCGTTATATTAACCGGTGGGGTATCTATGGGTGAATTTGATTTTGTACCTGAGATGATGAAAAAAAGCGGTGTTGACATTCTTTTTCAGAAAGTTGCTGTTAAGCCTGGCAGGCCTACCGTTTTTGGGAAAACCAACTCATCATACATTTTTGGATTGCCCGGCAACCCGGTTTCGAGTTTCATAATTTTTGAGGTGATAGTAAAACCCTTTTTATTCAAGCTAATGGGTTATGATTTTAAACCATTGGAAATTAAGTTGCCGATGCATATGGATTATAAGCGCCGAAAAGCTGACCGTATTGCATGGATACCGGTTAGGATTAACAAACAAGATGAGGTGTTGCCAACCGAATATCATGGCTCGGCACATATTCATGCTATTTGTGAATCAGATGGTATGATAGCTATGCAAAAAGGTGTCTATGAGATAAAAAAAGGAGAGCTTGTAAATGTTCGACCGTTTTAACCGTAAAATAAACTATTTGCGTATTTCAGTTACCGACAGGTGTAACCTGAAATGCTTGTATTGTATTACCGGCGATGAGATAAAATACCTGCCTAAAGAAAAGATCCTTACGTTTGAACAGATATGTGATGTTGTAAAGGTAGCTGCAGCTTATGGTATAAGTAAGTTTCGCATTACGGGTGGAGAACCGCTTGTGCGACATGATATTGTGAAACTGGTTAAAATGATTAGTGACGTTAAAAATGTCAAAGATCTCTCTTTGACTACAAATGCAGTATTGCTTGAAAAGTATGCAAAACCTCTTGCAGAAGCCGGATTGCACAGGGTTAATATTAGTCTTGACACCGTTGACCCTGAAAAATTCAGACATGTTACACGGGGAGGTGATTTAAAACAGGTTTTTGCGGGTATTGAGGCTGCAAAGAAGTATGGGCTGAAACCAATAAAGGTTAACTGTGTTGTTAAACAAAACTCTGATGAGCCTGACGCTGTGGCGGTTAAAGAATATTGCCTGAAAAACGGACTCCAGCCACGCTTTATCAAACAGATGGATCTTGAGGAGGGTGTTTTCGGTACCGTAGAAGGTGGCTCGGGTGGAAATTGTGAAAAATGTAACCGCCTCAGGCTGACATGTGACGGTAAAATTAAACCATGCCTGTTTAGTGATATTGAGTTTGATATCAAAACAATTGGAATTGAAAAAGCTTTAGAATTTGCACTTAAATCAAAGCCAGAACAAGGAGGCCGGAATCTGAAAAATATTTTTAGTAATATTGGAGGTTAGAAAAAACAATCTTTCCAATGGTTTAAAGGCTATACAAGAAATTTCTATTCACCGGGTTGTTATTGATTTTCAATAATATTCACTAACGTATGCAACTTATTGTTCAGAACAATAGTACATTCTTAATTACCGCCAATACAAAAACCATTATACCTATAATCCAAAGCAGCACAAGTATTAACGGCAGGTTTTTAGATTTTGAGTCGATATCAAATATCAGTTTGGCACCTAAATATATTAGTCCTACAACCGGGATTCCGATAGCCAGCAATAAGCCTGTAATAGCAAAAAATGACAGCCATCCCGGGTGTATCAGGTCATTCAGCCAAAAAGGGAAAGTCCAGAAAAAAGAATATGGTTCAAAGCCCGGTGCAGCGAAAGAAATAATGATAGTTATAAGTAAAAACAATCCGGCTAAAACTAAAGCAATTCCAATGATTATTCCAATGGCTTTCAGAAGAGCACCAAGTATATTTGCCAGTGTATTTGAAGCTTCTTTCATGTCACCCTTACTTTTTTTTGTCTTGAATTTTTCCCCGGCTTCCTTTGATAGGTTATCAAAGTTGCTTTTTACTCCTTCCACTTCCTCTTTGAAGGATTTTTCAATATTTGAAAGGTTAACTTTTTCCCCGCGCATTTCAAGCTTTTCGGCTGTGGTACGGGCTTTTGGCACAACTATCCAAAGTATTATGTAAGCTATTATTCCGCTTGAATATAGCAGGGTCAATAGAATAAAAGCAATGCGAATCCATGTCGGATCCACATTAAAATATGCTCCGATACCACCGCAAACACCGCTCAACATCTGGTTGTCAGGATCCCGGTAAAGCCTTTTTGATGTTTTTTCGGTTTTTGGACTTTCTTTTTGTTGCCCTGCACCCGGGCCAGGATCTTCATCCTTCATTTGGCCGGGCTGTCCGAGCTGAGATATTATAACATCAATATCTTGTATTGTCACTACCTGCTTAGAGCTGCTTATTTTATCCTGAAGCATTTCAGCTATCCGGCTTTCTATATCGGAAAGTATTTCATTGCCACTTTCGTCGTTAGAAAAATGGGAGCGTACATTGCCAAGATAATTGTTAAGTTTTTCGTAAGCGTCTTCATCTATATGAAATACTATCCCGCTGATATTAGCTGTTACGGTTTTTTTCATTATAAAATGTATTTAATATCCTGATTTATAATAATGGTCATTTGTCATTGGTCATTAGTCATTGGTGCTGGTTGCCGGTTACACTTCTCTTAGTCTCTTCGTTCTCTTCGTTCTCTTCGTTCTCTCCGATTACTGATTACCGATTACCGATTACTCTATGCCCTATGCCCTATGCCATTATACATTCTCTTTTGTGATAACTAACCCCGGCCTCTCGCCGCTTGTTACTTTTTATTGTTTTCAGTTAATTTATTTACAGATTCAACAAGATTACTCCATGTTTTTTTAAGTTCCGACAGAATTGTTTCACCCAATGGTGTTATTTTGTAATACTTCCTTGGCGGACCACCGGTAGATTCTTCCCAGCGGTAACTTAACAATCCGTCGTTTTTTAACCTGGTAAGAAGTGGATATACCGTACCTTCAACCACAAGCAACTTATGGGCTTTTAGTTTTTCAATTATTTCAGATGCATAAGCCTCCTTTGCTGCAAGCAATGACAATATGCATAACTCCAAAACTCCCTTGCGCATCTGTGCTTTTGTGTTTTCCAGGTTCATAATTCAAAAATGTTTTGGCAAAGGTAATAAAAAGTACTATGTAAAGCAAGGAACTGTTGAAAAAAAATAACAATAATATCTTAAATGTTGTAATTTTTTGGATTTGGAAAAATGTAGTAATTTTGCTATTAATAAATAGAATGCGGATTATACTGATTAGGTTGATATTCGCGAATTAAAATCTATGATAAGAAGTTCAGCCTTTAGAATCAATGTTTATTTTGATGTAATAAATTGAAAAAGCATTTAATTCTATAAAATAAATCCGCGTCATCAGTCCTATTTTAATAACATAATATGAGCACAAAACAAAATAATGATAGCATAAAAAAATTCAGCCATATAGATTCCTCGGGTAAGGCAAACATGGTTGATGTGGGCAATAAGCCTCAACAGTCACGTACGGCAGTGGCCAGGGGTTTTATCCGTTTGCGGCCGGATACGGTTAAGCTTATCAAAGAAGACAAAATGAAAAAGGGTGATGTGCTCACGGTAGCCGAAGTTGCCGGAATACAAGCTGCAAAGCAAACAGCATCATTGATACCTTTGTGCCATCAGTTGCAACTATCCAAAGTTGATGTTAAAACCGAAATCAAAGATAGCGGCATTACCGTAACGGCAACCGTAAAATGCACAGGGCAGACAGGCGTGGAAATGGAAGCGCTCACAGCAGTGAGTGTGGCTTTGCTTACAATATATGATATGTGTAAGGCGGTGGATAAGGAGATGAAGATTGAGGAGGTGTTTCTGGTGGAGAAACGAAAGAAGTGATCGTGCGGCTTAGTGGTTAAAGGATTGATAAGGCATAGGGCAGGGAGCACTGAGCGCTGAGCGCTGAGCACTGAGAGTTGAGAGGTTGAGTTTATTAGTAACTTTTGTCAACTGTCAATTGTCAATTGTCAATTTCTTCATCATGACTGCTGACTTTTTTGGATTTGGAATTTGGGCTTTATTTTGAGCTTGGGACTTGGGATTTACTCACGAACTGTCTGATTTTATTGGTGTTCGTTGTCTCGTAATGTTACTCCCTTCGGTCGTAGTCTCCCGTTGGTCGGCACGCTCGGCAGGGATTTTTAAAGTGGAATACATTAATTTTAAAAAGAAATAAAAAAGATAATGAACGATATAAAAGAACTTAAAGTCTTATCGGTTAATATCTCAAAAGAAAAGGGTACTATAAAGCAACCTGAAGAATCTATAACTCTTAATGAATATGGAGTTGCAGATGATGCACATGCCGGGGTATGGCATCGCCAGGTAAGCTTATTGGCAAAGGAAAGCGTTGACAAGTTTTCAAAAATAGCCGGAAGAGAGATCAATTACGGTGAGTTTGCTGAAAATATTACTACAGAGGGTTTTGAGTTGTATAACACTTCGCCCCTGGATAAACTTATTTCGTCTAAAGTGGAGCTTGAAGTTACCCAGATCGGTAAAGAGTGTCATGGCTCAGCATGTGCTATTTTTCATGAAGTTGGAAATTGTGTTATGCCCAAAGAAGGCATTTTTGCGCGTGTTGTCAAGCCCGGGAAAGTAATTCCCGGAGATATTTTTACTTATCGCCCGAGGGTTTTCAGCTTCCAGGTGATAACACTCAGCGACCGTGCCAGCCGAGGTGACTATGAAGACCGCAGCGGACCGCGAATAATTGAGATCATCAATAAACATTTTGAAAAATCTCCACGACAGTTGGAAATTGAACATACTATTATTCCTGATGAAGAAGATAACCTCAGGATTTTGCTTGAACGCGCAGCTGCAAAAAACGTTGATGTGATGATAACTACAGGTGGCACTGGTATCGGACAACGGGATATTACCGTTGAAACAGTTAAACCCTTGCTGGATAAAGAAATACCAGGTATCATGGAGGCCATAAGGATCAAGTATGGCTCACAAAAACCAAATGCATTGCTGAGCAGGGGAGTAGCCGGCCTGATGAACAACACCCTTGTTTATACCCTGCCCGGTAGCGTTAAAGCTGTCAATGAATATATGACGGAGATATTAAAAACGCTTGAGCATCTGATTTATATGAGGGAAGGGCTGGACGCTCACTAACTTGATTTAAGAACAAGGAGAATGTTTATTGAAGGTATGATTGCTATGACAGTGAGGTTTCTTAATCTGTTTTTTCAAAGTCCACCATAAGGCAACGAGATTGCCTTTGGCGAGCTCGCAAGCTCGGTTCCTCACTTCACTCCGTTCCGTTACTAATGACAAAGTTATGTAAGTTGTTGGTTTAGTTATAGGTTAAAGGTTTCTAAAATTTTTCAAAAGTAACATTAAATCTTAATTATCATTTCACATCGGATATACAAATTTAAATTTG
>PWJZ01000070.1 GCA_003559855.1 Bacteroidales bacterium | reverse complement strand
CGTTAAGCTAACACATGAAAATATAACATTTGAGGTTGACTTTAAACAGTTTTTTCAGTACTACAAAATACTCAACTCAAAATTTCTTGCCTATAAAATAGGCATGAATCCCACATTATTATCTCAATATATACGAGGACACAAAAAACCATCTGAAAAGCAAACTGAAAAAATATTATCCGGAATACATCAAATTGGCAAAGAATTATCTGAAATTAATCTAATTCATAGAAAATAATAAAGCACATGGCGGCAATATGATGTATGTTGAACAGACAAGAATGCAAGTTATTCCGGTTTTGCAATCCGCGTAGTGTTTTTTCCCGGGTGATAGTAACGGAGCCCGTCAACAGCTACAGCCACAGCGAATACATACAAAATGTTACTCAATTCAATTAACAACCGATTTAAAAAGAAATAATTATGAAAAAAGTATCACTATTAATTTTACTAATATTAACAACAAATTCAGCTTTATCTTGTACAACATTTTCGTTTTCAGACCATAAAGGAAATGTTGTTTTCGGGCGAAACTTTGACTTTCCTGCGGGAGAAGGTCATATCCATTTTAACCAAAGAAATGTAAAAAAAGTATCATTCGTCCAACCACCCGAAAAAACATTTGAGTGGATATCAAAATATGGCAGTATCACTTTCAATCAAATGGGAAAAGAATTTCCATACGGAGGCATGAATGAAGCCGGTTTAGTGATTGAACAAATGTGGCTGGAGCAAGCAGAATATCCGCAATCCGATAAAAGGTTTGGTTTTACCGAATTACAGTGGATACAATATCAACTGGATAATGCTGCTACTGTTAAAGAAGTAATTGACAGCGACACACTGATACGAATATCTTATACATCATTAGCACCACTCCATTTTTTAGTTGCAGATGCTGAAGGTAATGTTGCAACTATTGAATACTTATCTGGAAAAATGATTGTACATCAAGGTGAGAGTTTGCCTTATCCTGTTTTATCGAATTGCACTTATGAGCACTCTTTAAATTATATAGAAAATAGTGATAAGAAAGAACAAGAACAGTTTGATAACTGGACTGTTAATTCATCCGGACGATTCAAAACAGCCGCTTTATTAATAGATAATTTTTCTGAAGAAAAAAATATTATAAACTACTCATTTGATATACTAGACAGTGTCTCTCAGGATAAAGGCACTCAATGGAGCATTGTTTATGATATAACAAACAGAGAAATCCACTATCATACAAGATTAAATGAATCAATACAGAAAATTAAAATGAATCAATTTGATTTTTCATGTAACAAAAAAACTTTATTTGCCGATATCTCTTCTGATATTAAAGAAAAAAACAGTATTAATAAATTAAATTATGAAGTAAATTTGCATCTTATAGAACAAATTGTTTCAAGCCTTGATTTTTTGAAAGACAATTTTCCGAAAGAAGCTTTGATATATAAGGCTAAGTACCCGGAAACTTTAAAATGTATGAAAGAATAAAATTTACACAGACACTTGAAACGATTTTTCAGTTTATTTTTTAATGCGGACATGGAAGCAGCCCGCAGCTTGCCTGCTTTATGTACATCAGAAACTTTTGTGTGTAATCCAAACTAAAAAACAAACCGCCATGAAAAATATTTTAATTGGAATCATTCTAATTGCACTAAGTAGCGTATTGGAATCTCAAAATCATCATTCTTTTCCTCAAACAAACGGTATTTGGCATTCTATAGGTTCAAACAATTTTTGTGAGGATCTCTATTCTTATCAATATATGTTAGATGGCGATACTGTTATAAACAATGAAAATTGGAGTAAGATATATTCTTTTAAAAGGAAATTGGATTTGCGCAGTGACTGGCAATATTTTGCCGCTATCCGTTAAAATGATAACAAACAAATCCTTGCAAAATTTCCTGGTTATCCTGAATTCGTTTTGTATGACTTTAACTTAGAAACAGGTGATACTATTTGGTATGAATATGCAAGTGCCATAATCGTTGGATACGAAGGCAATCCGCTTTATCTTGAAGAAACGCCGCATTACAAAGTAGTAGTGGAAAAAGATTCTGTTTTATTGGAGAATGGTCAGTACAGAAAGCGATTGATACTTGATAGTTATCTTGAGCAATATGGTAATCTATATATACAAACATCATGGGTAGAAGGTATTGGAAGTATTGACTGGTTAGGTTTGATTAATCCGGTTATTGTATTTCTTTTTGATAATGGCGACCAGTTTCAGTTTGTCTGTTTTATGCAAGATAATGAAGTTTTGTATTTGGATAATCCATATTGCGATGATTGTCTTTGTAGTTGGGATACGCTGTTTTACCATCCTTTCCCTGAATCTAATGCTGCATGGCATACAGTCGGCGAAAATTTGTTTACTGAAGACACCTGGAGTTTCAGGTATGCCGTCTATGGCGACACGGTGATAAATTCTGTGGAATATTCCAAAATTTATGAGATGCGTGATACTATAATTGTAAACCCCAAAGATACCTATTTTGCTGCCATACGGGAAAATGATAATAAACAGGTGTTTGCATTAATTACTGGATTTTCAGAAACTATGTTATACGATTTCAGCCTTAGAGTTGGTGATACGATTTGGTACGATATAGGAGGAGCATTGCATTATGATAATGTAAAATTCTGGGAACAAACTCATTATAAGGTAGTTGCTGAAATTGATTCGGTTTTACTTGAAAACGATCAATATCGAAAAAGTTGGTTATTGGAAGGATCTGAATGGGGTGAAACAACATGGGTTGAAGGTGTCGGGAGTATTGACTGGTATGGTCTGTTTAATCCCTTAATCTCTAATTTTACAGAATCCGGAGACAGTTACCAGTTTGCCTGTTTTAAGCAGAATGACACAATACTTTATTTGGATAATCCGTTCGGCGATGGTTGTTTTTGTGGTTTTATAACAACTTCCATAAAAACAACAGATACCGGTAAAACAAATATTTTGACCCTATTTCCCAATCCGGCGAAAGATTTAGTGACAGTTCGGATCAATTCAGATCATCTAACAAATTACAAGTTAATAATTACCAATATTGCAGGCATAAAAATAGTTGAAAGATCCATAAATATCCACCGTGAATTAAATATAGATTTAAGTAATTTTAAGAGTGGTTTGTATTTGTTTCAAATATTCGATGAAAAAGGTGTCTTATTGGACTCTGAAAAATTAATAGTAGAATAGATCTGTATTACACACACCTTAATGTATATAAAAACAGGCAGAGTTATCAAGTCATCCGTGCAAAATTATTCACGATGACAAAGAACTACACGAGAAGTTTACCCAACAATTATCATTGAAACCGTCATAATTATAAAAAAACTACGTATAGACCGGTTTGGCGAAAGC
The DNA here is from genome assembly GCA_003559855.1 of Bacteroidales bacterium. Classification (GTDB taxonomy): domain Bacteria; phylum Bacteroidota; class Bacteroidia; order Bacteroidales; family UBA7960; genus PUKZ01. The sequence continues at coordinate 51,073 of PWJZ01000070.1, read as the reverse complement.
CATGATATAAGAGACCAAAGTTATTTAAAGTTTGCTATAAACCAGCCTTTTGCAACATCCAACCGGCAAGAGATGGATGCTGAAATGATCGATAAGGCAGCATCTGTACTGAAACAAATTATGCGTTTACAAACAACAGCAAAAGAAAATTATGTTTTCTTGCAAAACTTTTATTTTTAAAGCCATGGCCTGACCTTGAAGCAAAACATGACGAAAGGTATGAAATGGCAATTTAAGTTAAAAGGGGAAAATGACACAAATTTTAAAATCTTACAAGCCGTCAAACAAACCAAACCTCATAAACGTTTACAATTTCAATTCTGCTATGATATATTATTAATACATAAAAAACTGTTTAATGAGAATCTGGTCATTGCATCCAAAATACCTCGACGCAAAAGGCCTTGTTGCGCTTTGGAGAGAAGCTTTATTGGCTAAAAATGTTCTGAAAGGCAATACAAAAGGTTACAGAAATCACCCTCAGCTAATTCGCTTTAAAGAATCCCACCATCCCATAAAATGCATTCATTATTATTTACAGGTTATCTGGGAAGAAGCCCGGGAAAGAAATTATCTTTTTAATCCGGAAAAGTTTATTCCTGAAAACAAAACAGATAAAATTCCTGTTACAAAAGGGCAATTACAATATGAATTTTTATCTTTGATGAGCAAATTAAAAAACAGGGACATACAACGCTACAAAGCACATAAGGATGTTATAAAGGCAGACATACATCCATTGTTTTACTTAACAGAAGGAGAAATTGAACACTGGGAAAAAAACCTTTACGAATTTTGATTTTTTTTTGGAAAACAGTTACACCGTTTCCAGATTAATTACTCAAAAGTATAGCACTTCATTTTCATTGGCAACTTCATTATTAGAAAAAGAAAAACGTAAGGCTATTTATGCCATCTATGGATTTGTTCGACTGGCCGATGAAATTACAGATAGTTTTCACGGATATAATAAAGGTCTTTTACTGGAAAAGTTGAATAAAGACCTGGAATATGCCCTTAAAAACAATGTCAGCACGAATATTGTTTTGCTTGCTTTTGCTGATACAGTTGAAAAGTACAGCATTGATAAGGAGCATATTTATGCTTTTATGAAAAGCATGAAATATGATTTAACAAAAACTGATTATGCCAGCTCAAAAGAATTAGGGAAATACATATATGGCTCTGCTTCTGTGGTAGGTCTAATGTGCTTAAAAGTGTTTTGCAATGGAGAGCAAATACTTTACGAAAATCTGGAAGAGCCGGCTAGAAAATTGGGTTCGGCATTCCAGAAAGTAAATTTCTTACGTGATCTGAAAACTGATATAAATGAGCTAGGACGAACCTATTTCCCTGAGATCACAGGCCCTGAATTAGATAAGGATAGTAAAACTTTAATCGAGGAGTCAATTGACAAAGAATTCAATGGAGCCTGGAGTGGAATAAAACAATTACCGGGCAGGTCTAAATTAGCAGTAGCCCTGGCATACTTTTACTATAAAAGTTTACTAAAAAAAATCAGACGCACTCCTCCTGATAAAGTTATTACAGAAAGAATCCGAATATCAAACGTAAAAAAATATTTTATTTTTTTGCGGGTATTTGTTATGTATCAACTTAAACTAATTTGAAGTGAAATCAGAAAAAGTAATACTTGTTGATAATGATGATAATGACATAGGAGAAATGGGGAAAATTGAAGTTCATAGAAAGGCTCTGCTACACAGGGCCGTTTCTGTTTTTATATTTAATTCGAAAAAGCAGATGTTGATTCAACGTCGTGCACTCACAAAATACCATTCACCCGGATTATGGACTAATACTGCCTGCACCCATCCTTATCCCGGCGAAACAACAATTGAGGCCGCATCAAGAAGATCAGAACAAGAAATGGGAATAGATACTGATTTAATTAAAATCTTTGATTTTACATATAAAGAAAGACTTGACAATAATTTAACAGAGTATGAATTTGACCATGTTTTTATTGGATTTTCCGATAAAATACCTGATCCCGACCCAGCTGAAGTTTGTGAGTTTAAATATGTTGATATCGATTCGGTTTTGAATCGGATAAAAGAGATTCCCGATAATTTTACCGTGTGGTTCAGAAAAATTGCAGAAAGAGTATCCAATTTAGCTGTCCTGCATTACCAATCTTTTGAACCAAACATTATCCATGGTCACTCGTGCCCGGTTAAGAATTCAAAAATATGAAAAACATATATCCAAAAGGGTGAATGTCTTTATGGCAAGATCAATTTTCAACCTGGCATTAACGATCTCGGGCAATAATTAATATAGCAGGCATGATAAATATGATATTAACATTAATCGGGCAAAACACATTAAATGGATTTATACCCAAAGAATAAAATTTCAGTAGCAAGCGTAAAAAGGTTTATAGTGATTTTTTATATTATAGGCCTTATTGGATTTTTAATTCCTGAAACAAAACATATTTTTATTCTTATAACGCCCCTGGCATTACTTCTAAGTGTTTATTTACTAGCCATATATCATAAGCCGTATACCCAAAACACCGTACTGTTATTCCTGCTGATTTACTTCCTGGGTTATTTTATTGAGGTAGCCGGTGTTAAGACTTCCCTCATATTTGGTTCTTACGAATACGGGAAGGCCATGGGAGTTAAAGTTCTTGAAACACCTCTTATAATTGGTATTAACTGGTTGTATTTAACATACATTAGTGTGTCTATAATGAACAGTTTTAAGACAAAACCGTGGGTTACTATACTATCAGCGCCCTTACTGATGTTGATATACGACATTGTTTTAGAGCAAGTTGCCCCAAAAATGGATATGTGGAATTGGCAAAGCTCTTCGGTACCAATTAAGAACTATTTTGCATGGTATATAATTGGGGTTGTATTTGTAGCTCTTTTTAAGCTTTTTAAAATTGAACCAAACAATCCGATTGCAAAAGTTTTATTCGTTAGTCAGTTTTTGTTTTTTTTCATGCTATCATTCTTATTAAACTAATAATATGATCAAGGCAAAACACCATTTTTTCATATACCCCTTATTTAAATGGCTTACGCGCTTTTTGCTCAGAAAGAATTTCTATCAGGTAAAAATATTAGGTGAATTTGAAGACAGTGGTAAACCGGTGCTGGTTATCTCCAATCATATAAGCTGGTGGGATGGATTCTGGATAATGTACCTGAACCAGAAAATAATAAAAAGAAAATTCTATTTCATGATGTTTGAAAAACAACTGCAAAAGTATTGGTATTTTAACTATGCCGGCGGATATTCCGTACGCAAAAGTTCACGAAGTGTTTTGCAAACCATACAATATACTGCAAATTTATTGCAATACTCATCGAACATGGTTTTAATTTTTCCACAGGGGAAAATTACATCAATGCATCAAAACCGGATAATTTTTGAATCCGGAATTGAAAAAATCCTGGAAAAAGCGGATAATGAATTACATATATTATTTGCGGCCAACTTTATAGAATATTTGTCGCATCGCAAACCTGGTTTGAATATCCATATTGAAAGCTATACAAACAATATGAGAGACAGAGATTCATTGCAGCAAGCATACAATATTTTCTATAGCAAAGCTCATAATTATCAGAAAAATATCTCGGAGTAAATGTTACACCTTGCTTACATAGTACTTTTTTTTGCATTTTTTCAACTTGGCAATGCTTTACTTAACTTGTTTTTTGTACAGAAATTAAGGCGCGCAAAATATGCGGGCAATGATTTGGTTTCTATATTGATTCCGGCACGGAACGAAGAAAAAAACATTACTGCTTTATTAAATAGCTTGCAAAAGTTAAGCTATAAAAATTTAGAAATAATTGTATTTGATGACCATTCGGATGACCGGACAGCTGAAATTGTTTCAAAATTTGCCGGAAATGATAATCGCATCCGGCTTATTGAATCAAAACACCTGGAAAAAGGCTGGCTGGGAAAAAACTATGCCTGTCATCAGCTGGCTAATATGGCCAGAGGCAGGTATCTGCTATTTATTGATTGTGATGTGATGTTGAACGGAAGCATTATTGAAGATGCTGTTTTTAAGCTTAATAGCCAGGATTTGGGTTTGTTAACCATATTCCCAAAACAAATAATGAGAACAACCGGCGAAAGAATTACAGTGCCCATAATGAATTATATTTTACTAACCCTGCTTCCTTTAATATTTGTACGCACTTCCCCGTTTGCTTCGCATGCAGCAGCTAATGGACAATTTATGCTTTTTTCGGCAGATGTGTACCATGAATATAAACCACACTCTAAATTTAAAAGCTCACCGGTTGAAGATATATTAACAGCCAGGTATCTGAAAAGAAACAAAGTGAAAGTTGCATGCCTGCCAGGTGACAACAGGATAGTCTGCCGCATGTATAAATCATACACTGAAGCATTAAAAGGGTTTTCAAAAAATGTACTTGTGTTTTTTGGAAATCAACCGGTTTTGGCTATTCTGTTCTGGTTTATTACTACTTTGGGGTTTATACCTGTTTTGTTGATAAATATCTGCTGGTTTGTGTTGTATGTTGTACTTGTTCTGATTACCAGGACTCTTGTATCAATAATCAGCAAACAGCATGTGGGATATAACATACTGCTGTTAATACCACAGCAATTTTTTTTGTTGCATGTTATTATAAAGTCTGTTCAATTTAAATACACCAAAAAGTACATGTGGAAAGGAAGAAAAATATACCAATCTTAATCATTGTTATACTTTTCAAAAGCAGTATATTATAGCAATAAAGTATTTAATACAGTACCCGGTTTTGATGGGGTTAAGAATGAATTGCATCCTGAAAACTTAAAAGAAACAGAGAAATGAGCAAAGAGGTAATAATAATAGGGACAGGCTTAGGTGGGCTTGCTACCGGTTTAAGACTGGCCTCGAGAGGTTATAAAATTACCTTTGTTGAAAAAAATGAAAAACCCGGTGGCCGGCTCAATCAGATAAAAAAAGATGGCTTTACTTTTGATATCGGGCCAAGTTTCTTTAGCATGCCATACGAATTTGAAGAACTGGTAAAGGATTGTGGTATTGATTTGCCATTTGAGTTTACGGAACTTGATCCATTATATACTGTAAATTTCAGTAATAGTGAAAGAAAGTTTTATTTGTATAAAGACATAAAGAAACTAACCCAACAGTTTGATGATATAGAACCCGGCTTTGAACAAAAATTCAGAAAATATTTGAAAAAATGCGAAGCTCTTTTTAACGATACGTTAGATATAGTAATAAAACAAAATTTCGATAGTAAAACTGATTATCTGAAAGCATTAATGAAGGTCAATCCGGTTCACATTTCGGTATTATACAAAACATTTTGGAAGCAGGCCGGAAAGTATTTCAAATCAAAAGAAGTTCGCCAAATAATCTCTCTTATTGCATTTTTCCTTGGCAGAACCCCTTTCGATACCAATGCTGTTTATACTTTACTTTCGCACATTGAGTTTAAACACAATGGTTATTACAATGTAAAGGGCGGAATGTATAAAATAGTTGAAGGCCTTGTAAATGAACTAAAAAAGAAAAATGCCATTTTCCATTATAACACTGAAATCGTAGATTTTGAAAGCAATAATAACCGGTTAAAATATTTTACAGACAATAAAGGAAAGAAATGGCAGGCGGATACCTTTATAATAAATGCAGATGCTGCACAATTCAGAAACAGTGTTTTTAAAAGAAAAAAGTTTAATGACTCCAAACTGAATAAAATGAGCTGGACAATGGGGTACCTTACATTTTACCTTGGAATTAATGTAAAGCTGCCGCAGGTAGAGCAACATAATTACTTTCTGGGTAGCAACTACGAAGAATATTCAAAAGGAGTGATAAAAAACCCTGGCACACTTGAAAAACCTTATTATTATGTGAATGTGCTTTCAAAACATAATGATGATTGTGCACCAGATGGTCATGAAGCTTTATTCTTCGTTTGCCCTGTCCCAAATCTACTATACAAATCAAACTGGAATGACAAAAACATTATAGTTGACAGCATTATCAGGGATTTCTCAAAGAGAATAAAACAGGATATTTCTGAAAGCATTGTGCTTAGGATGGAATACACTCCTGAAGATTGGCAGAATATGTTCAATTTGTACGCGGGGGCAGGCCTGGGTCTGTCACATAAAATGCTGCAAATTGGAGCACTGCGTCCTAAAAATTATGATGAAGAATTTAACAACACTTTTTATGTAGGAAGCTCCACCATACCGGGAGCAGGTTTGCCAATGGTGATCATCAGCTCTAAACTTACAACCGACAGGGTTCTTAAGTATTATTGTCAATGAATAAATATTGAACATAAAAAAAAACAATTGGCAACACACAAAAGTATATATAAACTAACCAAAGAGACATTTATTCCCCAAACCAATATAAGTTAAATTCTCAAGGGAATAGATCTATTACGACTGATATTATTAGGATTTTCCGTCTTTATTTTTGAAACAGTACTGAATTTTGGCTCGGATTACAAGAAGATAAAACCCATACGGCAAATATCTGGCAGTTGGTCATAACGATAATTTTGGCAGCTATGAGATGAATTTAAAAGATTGAATTGTCTGACGATTCACATATTTGACAACTTTTCAGTTTTGTTATATTTGAATCTACAATAAATTTTCTAATTATCCCGAAAAATATCTTCAATAACAGGTATAATTTGCAAAAAATCATCTTTTACTATCGCACCTGAACTTTTCAATCTTTCCGGCGATTGATGACCGTGAGATACCAATATTGTATGGAATCCGAAAAAAGCGGCAACTTCATGATCGTGAAGAGTGTCGCCCACAAGAACAATTTTATCCGGTTTTACATCAAGCCTGCTGACCAGCTTACCGGCAATATCCATCTTTCCCACAGCGTAGATATCTTTTATCCCCAACACATCATTGAAAAAATCGATTATGCCTTTTTGCTCAACAGCATCAACCAGCATCTTATGCTCCATAGCCGAAATAATAAATTGCTTAAAACCTTTATCTTTAAAATATTGGAGTGTTTCATGGGTCCTAAAATGTAAACCGGTATTTTTCAGACGCTCCGTATATTGATCAATAAACTCCCATGCGGGCTTTTCAAAAGGCTCGGCATTAAAGTCAAAACCAAGTTTCTCATAATAATGCCTCACCGGAAAAGTAAATACCTCACGATATCCCGATAATGTCAGTAAAGGCAAATTTCTTTTTTTCAGCAGATGATTTATGCTTTTTATACAAATTTGAACATCATCGAGCAAAGTTCCGTTCCAATCCCAGATTATCGCTTTCTTTGATCTTTCTATCATAGCTTTATCGTTATCGTTTGCCGATGGCCGGATGTGTATTATTGCAGGTTCGCCTGTCACCACCCATTTTTTCCCTGCCCGCGTTCTTTTCAACCACAAAAGCTCCGTTTCAATCTCTTTAATCCGGACAAAAATACAATTTTAATAAATTTAAACTTTTATATAAATATTATAACTTCGCCATGAATTATAATACCATTTAAAAAAGTTACCCATGAGTGTTACGTTATTCATTATTTTACTTACGGCAATTGTGTCTATAACAGCTTTCAGGAGCCAGGAGGTGTTTAACAGGATGAAATTCAATGCCTATCTGATCCGGACCGAAAAATCGTGGTACCGGTTTTTTTCATATGGTCTGCTGCATGCCGACTGGATGCATCTTATCATCAACATGTTTGTCCTGTTTAGCTTTGGAAGAATTGTTGAACAATCTTTTGAATTTTATTTTGCGTCAAGTGCCATACCTTATTATCTGCTGTTATACATAGGGGGGTTGATATTCTCGGTTATAGCCTCATACATAAAAAACAGGAACAACAGTTATTATAATGCGGTAGGTGCTTCGGGAGCCGTTTCGGCAATCCTGTTTTCAAGCATTATTATACATCCTGACAGTACGATCAGGTTGGTGTTATTACCGATTCCCATACCTGCGTTTATTTTCGGCATACTATATCTTGTCTATTCTGCATACATGGCTAAACGGGCATCCGATAATGTAGGGCACGACGCTCACTTCTGGGGTGCTGTTTATGGAATATTGCTCACAATCGTGTTCAGACCCGACTTTTTTATTGAATTTATTGAATATGTTCTCTAAATGAATCTATAAATGACATTACACGTCAATTATAACGGCATCCTGCAAGCCGCAGATAAAAAAATATTAACCGTGAATAACAGGTCTTTTTTATACGGCGACGGAATCTTCGAAAGCATAAGGGTCGCAGGAGGGAAACCTCTTAACCTTGAAAATCATTACAGCCGTTTGATAAATGGTGCCTCAACCCTTAAGATCGAGATGCCCGGTAATATGAAGCTGTCATTTTTTTCGGAACAAATAGAAATCCTCCTCCAAACAAACTCTCACCTTCCTGCAGCAAGAGTTCGTTTTACCCTGTTCAGAGATGACGGTGGTCTGTATCAACCCCTATCAAACAAAGGAAAATTCTTGATAGAAAGTTTGCCATTGAAACAAAACCATTTTGTGCTTAATGAAAAAGAACTTGCCGTTGATATATTTGACCGGGTAAAAAAATTGCCGTCCCCGTTAAGCAGTCTGAAATCATGCAATGCACTTATATATGTGATGGCTAAGATATTCGCTGCAGAAAAAGGTCTCAACGATTGTTATATCCTGAACGATCGCGGCAACCCTGTGGAAGCAACGTCATCAAACCTATTTATCGTTAAAAACAACGACATTATTACTCCTGACCTCTCTGAAGGCTGCGTTAACGGTACGATGAGACGTTTGCTATTAAAAATTGCCCGAAAGTCAGGCTTTCCCGTTATTGAATGTGCCGTAAAAGAAAATATGCTGAAAGATGCTGATGAAATATTTCTTACAAATGCAATTGCCGGAATAAAATGGGTGAATAAATATAAAGAAAAACAATTATCTTATAATGTTTCTAAATTACTGACAAAAAAACTCAATGAGCAGTTTGATCTGCAGATAGTTTAACAAGATTATCCGGAAAAACCGTAAAACTTTGATCACTAAGCAGCTACATTGTTTGACGGCCAAATTATAAATGTAAATATTATGCCGATAATGATCCAACCGGTCTTATTGTTAATGGCATGGAATCAAAAACTATCTATTCATAAGATTTACTTTTTTTCATAATTTTACGCCACATACAATAAAGCGCCGGTCGGAATTTCCTGACACTAAAAAATGTTTTAATAACAAACAAAAATTGACCCCAATGAAAAACTTTTTTTTAAAGATGAAGTTAAAAAACAAGATGATCTTTCTCATTTTATTGACAACTTCTGTTATTTTCTTCGCGGTTATTGTTTATTTAACAAGCAGGAGCAGATCGGTTGAGATAGCCAATGCCAAGGATCTTACTGAAAGTACGGGAAAAAACTATGCCAATGAATTTTCCGGATATCTCAACTATAGTATGGATATTGCACGGTCTCTGGCGCATAATTCAAAAGCTTTGGTTGAAGCGGGTGATCCACAGAGGGTTGTTCTTGACAAGATGCTTGAAAGAACCCTTAAGGAGAATCCTGAATTTCTGGCAGTTTGGACAAGATGGGAGCCAAACGCATTTGACGGGCTTGACTCTGCTTACATTGCAAGCGATTGGGGTACTTTAAGCGGTGTGTTCGATCTGAACTTTTATTATTCAAACGGTGATATCGTACGTTATGTTGATATGACCACAGACCCTGAGGAAGAAGAAGAGATAGAATACGGGCCATATATTACCATTCCTAAGGAGACAATGCGGGAGGCTTTACTTGACCCTTATTACTATTCTTTTACCAACAAACCGGAAGATGAGATACTTATGACAACAGCGTCTGTTCCGGTTATAATTGACGGTGTTTATCATGGTGTGCTGGCTGTTGACATTGAATTGGAATCTTTTTTCGACATTACTGCCGGCATTGAATTATATGAAAGCGGGTTTGGAAAGCTTATATCAACAGACGGGACTTTGGTGGCGCATCCACAGATGCATTTCATCGGAGAACCTGCTTATGAATACATAAAACAGGAAACTGAAGTGATAGAGGCGGTTCAGGAAGGAAAGCCGCTGATCATTACGGAACACAGTTATGATCTTGGTGAAGAGGCATTAAGGATATATACGCCGATACAGGTTGGCAATGCCCCTACCCCATGGTCTTTCACCCTGGAGGTGCCGGTTTCTGAAATAAAAGCTGCCGCCAACCAAAGACTGATCATAGGCATCCTGCTAGGTTTATTAGCCCTGGGTATCCTGTTTACAGTAATATGGCAAATTGCAAGGTATATCACCTCTCCGGTGGTAAAAACAACTGATGTGCTAAATACCCTTTCAGCTGGCGACCTGAATAACGTAAAACCTCTGGAAATACGTAAAGAGGAAGATGAACTTGCACAAATGGCTAAAGCTACAAACACCCTGATAGAAGGTTTGAAAAACACCGTCTCATTTGCTCGCGATATAGGTCAGGGAAAGCTGGATTTAGAATTCAATTTGCTAAGCAATAAGGACATGCTCGGTAAAGCCTTGCTCAGCATGAGGGATAGCCTTATAAAAGCAAATAAAGAAGAAATCAAGCGTAAAGAAGAAGACAAAAAACGAAGATGGGCAACAGAGGGTTATGCCAAATTCAACGAAATACTGCGTTATGACAATGATGATCTTCAAACCCTTAGTTATAAGATCATCAAAAACCTGGTTGAATATCTCGACTCTGTTCAAGGCGGCATCTTTGTTATTAATGATGAAGATGAAAATGACAAGTTTTTGGAATTGACAGCCTGCTATGCATACGACAGGCAAAAATTCCTGGAAAAAAAGATAATGATAGGTGAAGGACTCTTAGGAACATGTTTTTTGGAAGGAGAAACCACTTATATAACCGAAATACCCGAGTCATATGTTAAAATTACTTCGGGACTGGGTGAAGAAAAACCCAGCTCCCTCATCCTGGTTCCACTAAAACTTAATGAAGAAATATACGGTGTCATAGAATTGGCTTCACTCAACAAGTTTGAACAATATCAAATTGAATTTCTGGAAAAAATTTGTGAAAGCATAGCATCTACCATATCATCGCTCAAGATCAACATACGTACTGCGGCTCTGCTCAGGAAATCACAAAAACAAGCCGAAGAATTGAAAGCACAAGAAGAGGAAATGCGTCAGAATATGGAGGAGCTTGCTGCCACACAGGAAGAAATGGCAAGAAAAACCAGTGAAATGAAAAGCATACTCGATGCTCTGGACGCATCAAGCTTTATTATTGAATATGATCTCAACGGCTACATTCAAAAAATAAGCGACTCATTCCTGAATTTTGTCGGAATGGAAAAAGAAGAAGTTATAGGAACACACCACTCCGATAAAATAGTATTTACCCGGGAACAAAAAAAAGAATATGACCATTTCCTGCAAGACCTGAGAAACGGCAAAATCAGAAAACAGGAAACAGAGCTGAACATAAAAAGAAAAACCATACATGTTGCCGAAACATACGCTCCGATGTTTGACCAAAACGGAAAACCTTACAAAATATTTAAAATAGCATATAACATTACCGAAAGCAAAATGGCTATCAAAAAACTTGAGGAGGAAAAGAAAGAAACAGAAGAGAAATTGAAAAAATGTTTTGAACAAAAGGAAAAGCTGCAAAAACGAAAAAATAAAAAAAACATTTGATATCCCTGCAAAACCACTCATAATCAAATAATATATTCATTGACTTAATATTGAAATGATAAAAACAGTTATTAACATCATTGTTGATAAATCCATCTTCATTTATCATTGAAGCTAAAGGCTTTTTGTATATTTTTGTTATTGCAACAACAATAATCTATTTAACTAAACTCAATGTCATGTACCGCAACATCTTATCAATATTTATCATTTTTTTCTTCTTTACGGGCTTTTCAAGCGCACAGCCATCCGGGGAGGATATAAGCCGTTCGAGAAAAGTTTTCAACCGGGGAGTTCAATATGGTATTGACAAAAACTATGAAAATGCCCTTGAATCGTTTAACAAGGCCATAGAGATTAATCCCATTTACACCAAGGCTTTTTTGTATCGTGGTCTTACAAGGACGGAGTTATCCGATTATGAAGGTGCTATTAAGGATTTTACCATAACCATTGAGCTTGATCCCGGGTATTCTGATCAGGCTCATTATTTCAGGGGGCTTGCCAAATACGGCAAGGGTGATTATAATGAAGCGGCACAGGATTTAACCATTGCAATAAGGCTGAACCCCGATTTTATTTCTTTCTTTCAACGCGGAAAGACATATCTTATGATAGGAGAGTATGGCAGAGCTCTGCAGGACCTTGATATTTCCTACAGGTTAAACCCCGATTTTGACAAAACGCCTCTTTACAGGGGTAAAGCTCTCTATCATGTAGGGCAGTATGAAGAGGCTGTTAAAGACCTTGACAGTGCAAAAAAAATAATGCCTGACAATCCATCGGTATATTACTACAGCGGCCTTGCCAGGATAGGTTTACAAAACAGCTATGCAGCCATACAAGACCTTAACCGTTGCATTGAGCTCTCTCCCGATAACAGCAATGCCTACACGGCCAGGGCAAAGGCCAGGCAAAATACAGGCAATCACGATGCCGCTCAAGTTGACCTGGATATAGCAAAAACCCTTTTAGCTGAAGCAGAAACTGCTGAAAAGAAAAAAGAACCTGAAATAAAAAAAGCTGATGAAGATATGCTCGATATCGCAGCTTTCTTTTCTTCCGACAAGCGGGTTGCCGGCAAAAAACCGTCTTCCGTTAAGGATATTGAAGAAGATCTTTTATCTGATAAACATATTGCCGAACCCGAACCAGAAAAGGAAAAATATCCAACACCGGCAACTCCCGATGAAAAAGCCATACCTGACATAACAAAATTAAGCTCCGGGTTTTACACTAAAATGCTTGAGAACATAAAACCAAGAGGTTTCGGGGTACAAGTGGCAAGTTATGTCAACACCGACAACTTGCAAAATCTTGCCGGCGCATACGAAGAACAATTTGAAAAGCCTGTCTTCATTAATGTAAGCCACATAAACGGGCAAAAGATATACCGTATCATTATAGGCCAGTTTGAAAGCCGCACAAGTGCCGAATCTTTTCGCGACCAACTGAGGCAAACTCATTTTTCCGACAGTTTCCTTGTTGTGTTTGAAAGGCTTTATTGAACGGTTTGAAATATTGAACAAATACCGTATGATAAAATGCCCTGGCATTAAGCCATTATGCAGAAGCCGGTCATTCTTTTTTCAGGGTGATCATGGTTATCTCGGGTGGCATGCCGATCCTTAGCGGCATCCCTACAAATCCGAAGCCCGGATTGACGTATAAATACTGCCCGTTATACCGGTAAAGTCCTTTCCAGTATGGGATGTAATATTTAGCCGGGCTCCAGCGTATGCCGCATATGTTGATCCCGAATTGCATACCATGGGTATGACCCGATAAAGTCAAACGGATATTTTCTCTGCCCTGAATCTTTTCAGCCCAGTGTGAAGGATCATGCGAAAGTAAAATAATAAATTCATAGTTATGGTGTGGCGACAAAGCCTCTTTAAGGTCGCCTGCCTTTTCGAACGGAGGAAGCCCCCAACTGTCAACGCCGGCAATCATTATAGAATCCCCACCATTATAAAGAAAAACATGACGGTTGCGCAACAAGTCAAAACCCATTTTCCTGTAAACCTCCACGACAGCATCCATATCCGGATCTTTCTCCTCAATCATATACCACCGCCGGTAATCACCCAAATCATGATTGCCTAAAACCGAAAACTTCCCATATGGAGGCTCAAGATCACTGAAAGCATCTATAAAAGGTGCTGCTTCAACGGCTTCATTATTTATCAGATCGCCGGTAAACAATATCAGATCGGGTTCCTGACAAGCTATTTTATTCAGCCCTCTGATAACATTATCTTTGCATTTGAAACTCCCCAGGTGAGTATCCGAAATATGCGCAATCGTCAGCCCGTCAAAAGATGACGGCAATGCATCAAAATGAATCTCAACCTCGTTAATTTTAAAATTGGTCTTGCCAATTGATATGCCATAAACAACCATTAAAAAAACCGCTGTACTTACCAGCAAACCCGAAGATAATAACAGCCCGGCAACAGAAAAGCCTTTCAGCCTGCCAAACAGATTTTTTAAAGGATATATCGCCTTTCTCGTTAAAAAAACAAAAAAAGTTTTTAAATCATTGATAAAAACAAACGGCACAAAAGCAAATCTGGGAAAATATATCAACGCAAAAGCACCGGATATATAAAAATAATTTCTGTACCTGACAAAATCATGCCATTCAGAGTATCTGACAATAATTATCCAGACCAGGGAAAATATTATAAACAAAATATCTATTATGAAATAAGAACGGATGATTATCTTACCTAGCCAGTTGTTTTTCAACATGCCGGCAAGTATGCATATTCCACGGAATGCATACACGTTGAGAAGTATCACCGTTGAAAGAAACAATAAAATATTCGTTATCATAATGAGAAAACTTATATTTAATCAGCAAAAAATCAAAGAAAGATTAACTTTGTAACCGGAGTTTATTGTAAACCGGATATTTCCGGGAGGCTAATATAAACATAACTAATCATATACGATCATATGCCCGGTATATTTCATGAGGGTTATTTTGCCCTTTTTCTGATCATAACCATAGGACTTTTTATAGGTAACTTGAAAGTCAAAGGTCTTTCACTTGACCTGTCTGCAGTAATTTTCGTTGCACTTTTTTTGGGTCATCTTGGATTTGAAGTACCTATTGAGTTTCAGACCATAGGCCTGGTGTTTTTCATTTTTACAGTTGGTATGCAGGCAGGTCCGGGTTTTTTTGATGCATTTAAAAAGATGGGCAGAAAGCTTATTTATATCTGTTTATTACTTATAATCTCTGCTGCTTTGTTAGGTGTGGGTTTTTCAAAATATTTCGGTATTGAAATCAGTCTTGGCATAGGGGTGTTTACCGGGGCGTTGACCAGCTCCACGGGGTTAGCCGCGGCTATAGATGCCACAGATTCACCGCTCGTTTCGATCGGGTATGGTGTTGCTTATCCGGTCGGTGTAATTGGGGTGATCCTTTTCCTTACATTTTTTTCCAATATTTTGAAAATAGATATGAAGAAGGAAGAGGAAGACTATAAAAAACAGCGGGAAAGTAAACACCCTGAAGTTATCAATAGAAATTTCGTTGTTGAAAACAAGAATATTGACGGTAAGACGATCCATGAACTGGAAATAGGCAGCATGACGCATGCTGTCATATCGCGTATAAAGCATAAAAATAAGACCGTAACGCCCAACGATAAAACCAGGCTTCATGTTGGCGACATAATAAAAGTCGTGGGCACAGCCGAAGCACTTGCAAAAATTGAATTTCTGATAGGAAAGCCGACAGAAGAAAAGCTTCCGCTTTCGGGCGATTACACTGTTAACTGGATTTTGGTAACAAACAAAAGTGTAATAAACAAACCCTTAAAAGAATTAAATCTCACGGGATATCATAATGCAACGATTACCCGTATTCGCCGGAGCGATATTGACCTTACTCCTGACGGCAACAGCACTTTACGCTTTGGCGACAAGGTAATGGTTGCCTGCGACAATGAAAACATAGGTAAAGTTATGAAGCTTTTGGGTAATGAAGAAAGGAGGCTCAGCGAAACAAATTTTCTTCCCGTTTCGCTTGGTATAGTTATAGGTATATTGATAGGCTCGCTGAATATTCCTTTTTTCGGTTTATTTGATTTTTCGCTTGGTATAACGGGCGGTATTCTTACAACGGCAATTATTTTAAGCAATCTTGGAAAAACAGGCCCTATAATATGGGCAATGTCAGGTTCAGCCAACCAGTTATTACGAAAATTAGGTCTGTTATTATTTTTAGCCACCGTAGGCACACATTCGGGAGCTCACATTGTCGATGCTTTTGCAAACTATGGATGGAACCTTTTCTTTATAGGAGCAACCATTACGGTAGTTCCCCTGGTAATAAGCATACTTTTTGGAAGGTATATCCTTAAAATTAATTTTGCACTGTTGCTGGGTGTTATTGCGGGCAGTATGACCAGCACACCGGGTTTGGCTGCCATAGATTCACGTTCAAAAACCGATGCCCCTGCCATTGGATATGCAACAGTTTATCCGGTTGCCCTGGTGTTTATGATTATTGCCAGCCAGCTTATGGCAATGTTGTAATATTCAACTGGCCGATCCCTGTTTATACCTGTTTAATATCTCTTGGGTTAATCGCCTGTAATCGGCAGCACCTATGCTGTTCTTCTGGTAGCGAAATATATCCACTCCTGCATTGGGTGCTTCTGCCAGCGCTACATTGTTACGAATATGGGTTTTGAAAACCTTATCGCCGAAATGCGACATGATAGTTTCCAGCACGTAACGGTTAAGAACTTTCCGGCGATCAAACTGGGTTATAAAAACACCGCCAATATTAAGCTTTTTGTTCATGCGTTTCTTAATAACCTCTTTCAAGCCGAGAAGCTTCCCTATCCCCTGTAAAGCAAGATATTGCGCCTGCATAGGTATGTAAATCTCATCAGCGGCAGTAAAAGCATTTATTGTAAATAAACCCAGCGATGGCGGACAATCGATAAATACAAAATCATAATCTTCAACAACAGGTTCAAGCAGTTCCGACAATATAAATTCACGACCTGCTTCTGCCGTAAGCTCCGGCTCGGCTGCCGAAAGCTCACTTACCGAAGCAACCACATGCAAATTTTTAAATACCTCAACCGGCCGTAAAGGATAACGGCCCTTAATGGCACCATAAATATGAAATTCGGGCTCCTCGATACCCAAACTTTGACTTAAATTTGCCTGTGAATCAAGGTCAATCAACAATACTTTTTTACCTTTCAAACCCAAACCCGCACCTATATTTATTGCAGATGTGGTCTTACCTACACCACCCTTGTGATTGCTGACAGCTATAACTTTTGCCATAAAGTTGAATTTTTGGATTATAAAGCACAAATAACCGCTGAAATGCAATATTATAAAAAATTATCAATTAATTTATATGTTTATTTTTTGGAGCTTTATAACGATTTGTGCAGGCTGAAAATGAAAATTAATCATACAGACCTTTTATCATGGTCAGAAAAAACTTGTCGTTCATTGAAAAATAAGGTTGAAAATCTTATAAGCAAAAATAATCTGCCGGCTGTTACAGATTAAAAATAGAGCGGATTACCATAAGACCTGATCCGGCACAGATGGAATTGGAAAACATTGCTCTTCAAATCACCTTATTTTCCAGTAATATTCTTTTTAATGAAGGGAAAAACATTTTTTTTGACAAATACATACAATAATATCACCAAAAAGGCAGAGACGATTCCAAGCATTGCGCCTACAACAATATCGGCGGGATAATGTACACCAAGATATATCCTGCTGTAGCTTTTCAACATAGCCCAAATAATCATAACCGGTACGATATACTTTACTTTTTTATAAAGAAAATATATAATAAAGCAACTAAAAGCAAAGCTGTTGGCAGCGTGGGAAGAAACAAAACCATAGCTGCCACGGCATGTGTCATAAGCAAGATGTACCATATCTTTTATTTCCGGGTTAAAACAAGGTCTCCAACGCATAAAAACCCTCTTAAACAGATGTACTGATGATTGATCGGTTATTGTTATCAACAAGGTCACAAAAACAATTATCGCCAGAACTTCCCATTTATAATGCTTTGCGAGCAAGAAAAGCAAAAATGCATAAAACGGTATCCATATAAACCTTTCGCTGATCCAGAACATTACAAAATCAAAAAAATTGGAATTGAAACTATTCAAAAACAGAAACAATTCAACATCAGCATTAATCAACCACTCAATCATGACTTCAAAATATAATTAATAATACATTTTCTTTTATCAAACCCCAATAACCATAAAAATGTTCACTACACTTTATTCATTAAGCTTTTTCCACAAACAATCCTTCAATTCATTCAAACCGAAATTTTCATGTGCAGAAATAAATACCGTTTCAATTTCAGGAATTTTTTTCTTTATCACAGATATTTCTTTTTTATCAATCAGGTCGCATTTACTTACAGCAAGCACTTTTTCTTTATCCAAGAGTTCGGGGTTATACTGCTTTAGTTCATCGAGAAGCAATTCATACTCATTTGCGATACTTTCAGTATCGATTGGTATGATAAACAGCAGGGCTGCATTTCGTTCAATATGCCTTAAAAATCTATGACCTAATCCTTTACCTTCATGTGCACCTTCAATTATACCGGGTATATCAGCCATAGCAAATGAGCGGTTATCATAATAAGGGACAATACCTAGGTTGGGCACAAGGGTTGTAAAGGGATAATCGGCTATTTTGGGTTTTGCGGCAGAGAGTACGGAAAGCAGTGTTGATTTTCCTGCATTTGGCAATCCAACCAGGCCGACATCCGCGAGCATTTTAAGTTCAAATATCATCCATTTTTCTGTTCCTGGTTCTCCTGGCTGGGCAAAGCGTGGTGTTTTATTGACCGCCGATTTAAAACGGGTGTTGCCCAGTCCGCCGCGCCCTCCCTCCAACAATATTCTGGTTTCATTATGTTGCGTAATTTCAAATATCATTTCACCGGTTTCGGCACTTTTCACTACCGTACCTGCCGGCACTTCGACAACAACATCCTTTCCTGAAACCCCGGTGCGGTTATTACCGCTGCCCGGCTGCCCGTCGCCTGCAATGACATGTTTTGAATATTTAAGATGAAGCAACGTCCACAGCTGTTTGTTTCCTTTGACAATAACACTTCCTCCCCTGCCACCGTCGCCACCGTCCGGACCTCCCTTTGGAATAAACTTGGCCCTGTGAAAATGTACCGAACCCGCACCGCCCTTGCCCGAACGGCAGCAAATCCTTACATAATCTATAAAATTGGACGAGGTCATTAATAATTACTTTATCCTTTAAAAAGCAATCACGCCAGATGTCTACCGGTCCTTCACGGAATTATAAATATCAATTGCATGACAAATTTTTTCAAAGACCTTGCCGATCTCCGCCATACCATCTATGTTAACTATTTTCCCCTGGTTTTTATAGTACTTTATTAAAGGAAAAGTTTGTTCCTTATAAATATCTATACGCTTGTAAATAACATCTTCCTTGTCATCCGAACGATTTGAATCTTTCGCTCTTCCCATCATCCTGCTGACAAGCTCTTCCTCTTCAACCTGAATATTCAGAACAATGTCAATTTTAATATCCTTTTTACTGAGCATTTCGTCAAGCATTTCAGCTTGTACTATTGTCCGCGGAAAACCATCAAAAATAAAACCCTTGGCATTTTTGTGTTCCGACACCTTTAGATGAAGCTCTTCAATAATAATTTCATCCGGTACAAGCTCACCTTTATTAATATAGTTCTTCACCTTTATGCCCAAATCTGAACCTTTCTTCATCTCCTCACGGAGCAGATCGCCGGTAGATAAATGAATCAACCGGTACTTTTCGGCAATCTTTTCTGATTGCGTACCTTTTCCCGAACCAGGAGGACCAAAAATTACAATATTCAACATAACCGCTTATTATTAAGTATTAATTTATACAAAAGCTTTAATTATCTGTGATCTTATATATGTCTTTGTTATTACGTCCATAACCATCATAATCCAATCCATAACCCACAATGAACTCATCCGGTATTTCAATTCCCACATAATCAGGTTTTACATCGATTTCCAGAGCATCGGGTTTAAGCAGCAAGGTTGCAACCTTAACATCTTTTGGCCGGTATTTATACATTTCATCAAGCATATAACTGATAGTTGTTCCGCTGTCAACGATATCTTCAAGAATCACTACCCTGCGGTTTTTTATGTCCTTGACAAAGTCTGACAATATTTTAACCTCACCCGTGGATTCAGTTCCTTTATATGAAGCCACTGTAATAAATGTTATTTCGCATAACCCTTCAAATTCCCTGAGAAGATCGGCGGCAAACATAAAAGCCCCGTTGAGAATACCCACAAAAACAGGTATATCTTCACTGTAATCCCTGTTGAGTTCACTGGCAAGCCTTTTGACAGCAGCAAGAATTTCAGCATGGTCTATACACTTAACAAAAACCTTATCCCTTATTTTCAGCTTTTTCATTTGATATTGACGATATAATATTACAAAAGTATAAAAGGAAATACAAAGGGGCTAAATTACAAATTTATGTTTTTTAACGAAGGATTTATTTTGTAATTTGCATTTTTTGTTTATCAGGTTTAACCTGTTTTAAATGGCAAAAATGTAATGAATGTGCAATTGTGTATATTTGTTTGCCACTTGATTTTTGCTGATAAAGTCCTGTTTTTATAACCGTTTTCAAACCTTTGAAAATAAAATACTATAAACCTTGAAGAAAATAGGCATATTATCCGACACTCACGGTTATTTTCATCCAATGATTCCTGAGATATTTGAAACATGTGATGAAATTTGGCATTGCGGCGATTTTGGTTCAACGGATGTCGTTCATCATCTAAGATCGGTCAAGTCTCTGAAAGGAGTTTACGGCAATATTGACGGACAATGGATACGTTCTGAATTTCCCGGGCAACAAATATTTAACTGTGAAGGGATAAAAGTGATTATGGTCCACATCGGCAGCTACCCCGGACGGTACCATTCCGATGTTTTTCGCCTCATCATTCAAGAAAAGCCGGATTTGTTTGTTTGCGGGCATTCACATATTTTGAAAGTAATGCACGATCAGCAAAATGATCTGTTATACATAAATCCCGGCGCCGCAGGCAAGTCCGGCAGCCATCAGGTAATCACATTTATCAGGTTAACCATCAGGGGCGAAAAAATTGATAACCTTGAGGTTGTTGAATATCCCAGGGTTAAATAGCAGTAAAGCGCAATCTTTATTGCCATAGCCAATTACATTGGGCATTTTAAAATTCCGCATATTAACACGGGGTGATGGTTCCAAAAATCTCAAATTCCGATGCATTATGAATGCGGACATTGCAAAACATGCCCGGAACCAGACGGTTTTCATGGCCTGTAATAAACACTTCATTATCTATTTCGGGTGAGTCTGATTCTGTTCTTCCGGTAAAATATTCTCCTTCTTTACCATCGATAATTACTTTGTAAACCTTACCGATCTTTTGCCGGTTCAGCTGCAGCGAAATACGCTGCTGTTCCTCCATAATTATATCGGCACGTTTTTGCTTCACATTTATCGGCAGGGAATTGCCAAACCGGTATGCGGGTGTGTTTTCTTCCGGTGAATATGTAAATACGCCGAGCCTCTCGAAACGTGCATTTTTGACAAACTCAAGCAATTCATCAAATTCATTGTCTGTTTCACCAGGATAGCCTACCATAAGAGTTGTACGCAAGGCTATTTCGGGAACCCGCTCTCTCAAACGTTTTAAAAATGCAAGTGTAGCGGTTTTATCCACACCTCTTCTCATCGATTTCAATATATTGCTGTTAATATGCTGTAAAGGAATATCAAGATACCGGCATATTTTATGATTAGATGCAATCCTTTCAGTCACTTCATCCGGAAAGTCAAGCGGGT
Source organism: Bacteroidales bacterium (assembly GCA_003559855.1). Taxonomy (GTDB): domain Bacteria; phylum Bacteroidota; class Bacteroidia; order Bacteroidales; family UBA7960; genus PUKZ01. The sequence continues at coordinate 29,435 of PWJZ01000070.1, read as the reverse complement.
AAGCATAATGTAATCTTATCCATTCTATTCCGTCAATATTTGCGAGGTTATCCAAAAGCTGCGGCAGCAAACTTTTTCCTGCAATATCAATACCATAGTAACTTATATCCTGTGCTATAAGCAACAACTCCTTAACACCTTTGCCGGCAAGCATTTCTGCTTCAGAAACAATATTTTCTATTGATCTCGAACGATACCTGCCCCTTATAAGTGGAATGGCACAAAACGAACATTTACGATCGCATCCTTCGGCAATCTTCAGGTAAGCATAATGACCGGGCGTTGTGACAACCCTTTCCGTGTCGCTCATTCCGGCATTACCATTATCAATATATTTCAAAAGTTGGGTGTAGTCATCAACACCAAAAAAAGCATCAATCTCCGGTATTTCCTCTTTAAGCTCGTATTTATATCTTTGCGAAAGGCACCCTGTAACTATCAGCTTTTCAACTTCACCACGATTTTTGGCATTCACAAAATGAAGTATGGTTTCTACCGATTCAGCCCTGGCATCATTTATAAAGCCGCAGGTATTAATTATAACAATATCTGATGGATCTGAAGATTCATGGGTAACAATATGATCTCCATTACCAAGGTTTCCCATGATCTTTTCCGAATCAACCAGGTTTTTTGAACATCCCAGTGTGATAATATTTATACTTTTTGACATAGAGTTTTTTTACTGCTGAAATAATTTTTCCACGAATGCTACCCTGTCAAACACCTGCAGGTCATCAATGGTTTCTCCGACTCCGATGTATTTTACAGGCACCTTAAACTGATCTGAGATACCCAAAACAACACCTCCTTTTGCTGTGCCGTCGAGTTTGGTGACAGCCAGTGCATTGACTTCTGTTACCTCGCTGAATTGCCTGGCTTGTTCAAAAGCATTTTGTCCGGTAGAGCCGTCAAGTATCAGTAATATTTCGTGTGGTGCTTGCTGGATAACTTTTTTCATCACCCTTTTTATCTTTGCCAGCTCGTTCATAAGGTTAACTTTATTATGCAGTCTTCCGGCAGTATCTATGATAACAACATCGGCTTTATTTTTCACTGCATAATCAAGTGTTTCATATGTCACGGAAGCCGGGTCGGCACCCATTCCTTTATTAACAAGCACCACTCCGGCTCTTTCCGACCATATTGCAAGCTGGTCAACAGCTGCTGCACGAAAAGTGTCGGCAGCACCAAGCACCACCTTTTTGCCTGCCGTCTTGAATTTATGTGCCAGCTTGCCTATAGTGGTTGTTTTGCCAACACCATTAACACCAACTACCATGACTACATATGGCTCACTCCGGTTCTCAAAACCAATTTCGGTAAAAACACTTTTTTCATTCTCAGCAAGCATACCAATTATCTCTTCCTTTAAGATCTGGTTAAGCTCACCGGTATTTATATATTTATCACGTGCAACCCTGTCCTCTATACGTTCTATTATCTTAACCGTGGTATCAACACCAACATCCGAGCTTATCAAAACCTCCTCAAGATCGTCTAAAACTACACTGTCAACCTTCGATTTCCCGACGATCACTTTTGAAAGCCTTGAAAAAAAATCATTGCGTGTTTTGGATAGGCCTTTCTCAAGCTTTTACTCTTTATTTTTTGAAAAAACATCAAACACTCCCATTTTTATTGAACTTTTAATTATTCAAACATCCCATAAAGATAGCATAAAAAACAAAATCAACCATCGTAATAAAAATCATATGCAACCAACTAAAAAAACCCGGCTTATACCGGGTTATAAATGATCATATCGTCAAAACTCAAAATACTGGATTTTCTATATAGATAACCGAAACAGCAATGTTACTTTTTTGCAAAGTATTCCTTTACTTTATCGGAAGCTACAATATCCTCCTTAAAAATGTAGGCCCCGGTTTTACCCGATCTTTTTACTTTAATGACCTTGGCAAATCCTTTACCGGTATCTGTTTTTAATGTTGCAACAACTTTCTTAGCCATATCACTCTATATTATTTTGTTTCACGATGAATAGTCATTTTCCTTAATACGGGATTATATTTTTTCAACTCAAGCCTTTCCGGAGTATTTTTCTTGCTCTTTTTTGTAATATACCTTGATACCCCAGGCAAGCCGCTCTTCTTATGTTCCGTACATTCAAGTATAACCTGTATCCTTACGTCCTTTGTCTTCTTTGCCATTTTATAAAACTTTTATATGGTTTTTTTTAAGACTGCAAAGATACAACTTTTAATTTATCCTCACAACGGAAATCAGTTTTTTCTTTGAACTTACCCCATTTTTTGGCTAAAAGAATATTTTGATGTGTCGGAGAAATAAATAACTTTTACGCTATGGAATTAAAACGAATAATCAATTCGAATAATAAAAAGCCACGAATGCACGAATAATAAAAACGAATGATATTCGTATTCAATTGGTTTTGCCGGGCTACACAATGTTACTCCCTTCGATCGCGATCTCCCGTTGGCGGGTATGTTTCGATTCGTGTATTCGTGGCTATATTTGACTTTGATTTAATAATTTAAAAGACCTGCTGTACATTAAATTTCCTGTTTCTCCTTAAAGGTTCGGTAGTTAATAGCATCATGGGTTTACTGCAAAATCCTTTTACAACCAGCATGTAAAGTTGTTTATCTCTGCCGGGCAGTTTTACTGCAAATAGCCATAGCTGATAAGATAAGCTTTCTCCTGTCCCTTTTCCACTAAGAATTTTTTCGTTGAAAAATGGGGTGAGTTCAAGTTTTTTCTGATATCCTTTGTTTTAATTATTTTTTGCCGCACTTACTAATTGAAATCACACATTTGATTAATTTTGCCGTTAAGAAAGTTTAGAGTGTTATGCAATATAGTTACACTTTAAGCGTAAACAGATCAAATACATAACATACGCCACTTTTATTAAGAATTATCTTATGAATATTGATGACACATTTTACCTTGGTTTTATTTCAAAAAAGTTCGGCTACAAAGGAGACTTAATCATGATCCTGGATGTTGATGATCCTGAAAAGTACTCCGGGCTTGACTCTGTTTTTCTTTTAATAGACAAAAAGCTGGTACCTTTTTTTATTGACAAAATATCTTTACGGCCCAACAGCAACCAGGCAATTATCAGATTCAGGGACATAGACGATGAAAAAAAGGCGGAATATTTGATTAATTGCAAAATTCACCTTCCGTTAGACAATCTGCCGCCATTATCGGGCAATCAGTTTTATTTTCATGAAGTTGAAGGATTTACCGTATATGACACCCGTCACGGATATATCGGGAAAATAAAGCAGGTCCTTGATTATCCCGGCAACCCTCTTTTTCAGATAGAACGTGATGAAAATGAAGTTTTGATACCTGTATGTGATGAATTGATTAAAGAAGTGAAACGCGACTTAAAAGAAATATTGGTAACTACCCCAAATGGTTTGCTTGATATTTATATGTAATCAGCTGCTAATGCTTCAGATATCTTTTTACCACATAATTCTTAAATATCCTGTATTTATTTATCATGATCCTGAAAAGCTTTTTAACCTGGTCAAAGTTTTCTTCTTCGGCATGATATTCCATTTTTTTTGTTACCTCATAAACCTGTATAGCTCCAATAATAGCTGATAATCCTTTAACATCCATTATTATCTTTTTAAGAACTTTTTTATCATTATTTTTAAATGCTTTTACGAATCTTTGATAATAATCGTCCATGTCTTCATTAAAGGAATTGATCAGTTTTTTAACGTTAAGGGCATCTCCGCCAATGTTTTTGATTATATTATTAATTGTATGTTCATTGATCAGCGGGTATTTTTCTATATTTCTGATAAACATTTCATCGGAGACAACAGTCTTTTTTGCCAGTTGTTTTTTTCTTTTATTTTTCCAATAGAACAGTTTCTTGGCAAGTATTTCAATTTCCACGGGTTTGGTCAAATAGTCATCAAATCCCAATTCTTCGTAGACTTTGGTTTTACAGTCTAACACGCTGGCGCTCAATCCAATTATTGGCGGCGGTTCATCAAAATTTTCACGCAATTCGTGTGTGGCAGCTATGCCATCCATTACCGGCATATACATATCCATGATAATGATATCATATTCGGTATTTCCAAAAATACCGAAAGCATTAACTATCGATTCCTGGTATAACTCAATCGCTTCTTTACCGTTGGAAGCAACCTCTACATTACAACCAATACATTCGAGCATCAGAGAAAGGACCTTTTGGTTTTCCTCCTTGTCTTCAACAAGAAGAACAGAAATATCCAGCTCTTTAGGAACGGATTCTTTGGTTATAACAGGTCTTTTGGTATCAACTGATCCTTTACATTCCCTGGCTTTAAATGTAAACCAAAATGTGCTTCCATGACCGGTTTCACTATCCAGACCAATCTCCCCTCCCAGAAGGTTCACCAGATTTTTGCAAATATACAAACCCAATCCCGAGCCCAATGAACTGCGTTTTCTTTTATGATATGTTTGCTGAAATGCATTGAACAGATCAGCATGGTCTTCTTTCCTGATGCCGACACCAGTATCTTCTACTTCAACACGAATTGTAAATTCCTTACCTTTCTTTGAAACGTGCATTACCCTGATAATTACCGAACCTTCGCTGGTAAATTTCAAGGCATTCGACATCAGATTAATTATGATCTGGTTAACGCGTTTCTGATCCACTAACAGTATATCGGGTAATTTACTATCGACGGTGTATTTTAGCTCAATTTGCTTCTCTTCGGCAATATGTTGTGATTCTTTAAATATTTTTTCTATATCTTTCCTTATATCATATTCGACAGGATAGAGATCCATTTTCGCCGCCTCGATCCTTGACACATCCAAAATGTCGCTTATCATGTTAATAAGCGTTTCAGATGAATTTCGCAATGTTGACAGATATTTCTTCTGATGAGGCTTAAGATCTGTTGTATTTAAAAGCTCTGTCATGCCGATTATTTCAGTAAGCGGAGTTCTCAACTGATAGCTGACATTCGTGAAAAACTGTTGCTTGATCTCGGCTGCCTTGCGCGCTGTAAATAAATCCTTCCAAAGCTGCTGGCTTTGCTTTTGCCAGGAAACATCCTGAATGGTCAGCAACATGAAAGCCGGATTATTATTCATATCATAATCTACTTTACCAACCGAATGTATGTACCTTATGTTTTTCCTTTTATCAACTATACGGAAATCAATGGAAAATTTTCTGACATTTTTCTTAAAGACATCTTTATGATAATCAACATACCTGATTTTATCTTCATAATATATTGACCTTAAAATTTTCTCATCATCATGGCTCTTAATATCATCATAATCTTCAATATCAAGCAATTCAAAGAATATTCCATTATGAGTAAATGTGTTCTTTGAAAAATCAATTACACAAGTCCCAAGTTGTGTCACCTCATGTGCTTCCTTCAGTTTTTCACTGTAACCCTTTAGTTCTTTTTCAAGCTTCTTTTGTTTTGATATATCGCCGACCAGCAAAGTAACACCTATAGCTTTTCCGGTCGCATCTTTTCTTAAGGATGCTTTTGCCTGGAACCACCTGACAGAGTTTTTTATTTGCATTTCAAATTCAAACTCCTGTACTTTTTTTGTTTTCATCACATTATCAAAACAAACATCAAGCAAGCTTACGAGATAATTAGGGAAAACCTCGTTATAATGCTTTTGCAACTGGTTGCCGGATGTAAAAAAGGGTATCCTTTGATTTGAATGTATATATGTCAGGTGTCCTTCGTTATCAAAAGAAATTATTATATCATCAATAGATTCTAAAGTAGTGCGAAGCATTTCCTTAGCCTGGAGAAGTTCTTTTTTGGTTTGATGCCTGTAAATTGCAATGTTGATTGCCGAGCGTAATATACGTTCATCAAAAGGCTTTATGATAAAAGCATTAGGTTCAATTCTCATTAAACGTTTAATGGTATCCTCGTCTGATCGCTCGGTAATAAATACCACAGGAACATCCAGAAAAGAAAGTATCTGCGAAGCAGTATCAATGCCATCTGTTTCGCCCTCAAGAAAAATATCCATCAGGATCAAATTCGGCTTAAGCTCCCTTGCCATCCTGATCGCATCCTTATTGTTGCTTGCCTTGGCCAATACATCGCAATCCAATTGCTCCAGCTTATGATAAATATAATTAGATGTTGATGTTTCGTCTTCAACAAGCAGGATCTTGTTTAACATGATGTATAAAGTAATAATTCAACAATATTCTATATCATTTCGTTTATCGATTTCTTAAATTCATTGTATGATGAGTTTAATACCGGCGTTAACCGCGAAACTTTTTCATACTCACTTCTCATCAATGCATACACGGTATCCTTGATCACCTCCTTAAGTTTAGCTGCACCAACTACTGCGGAAAGTTCCAACAATGATTGGGTTGAAGGTCTCAACTTATCATACCTGTTTCTGTCAATATGTCCATTGATAAGCTTTATCAAAACCTCTGCCTGTGAAAAATATGACAAATAAATATCCCTTATGATTGAATCGTTATCCTCCGATTGTTTTTTGATCATATCAAAAGTTTTCATTTCAACCACATGGTGTTTGTCATATTCCGCCAGATCATAATTGTCAGTGGTTTTAATATTTTCGTTTGTTAAAACAAACAAATTATTATTAGTAAATTTTGAATTCATCAGGTTTTTTTTATTTAATTGCAAATTCTCTCTCGTTCAATTTCTGATAGTTAGGCTCGTTATTGACCTGTTTTACAACATCTGATTTTATCTTTTCATTAATATTCTCAAGTAGCAAAACAACCTGTTTTACTGTATTATCGAAAAAACCATAATATTTTGTTTGGTTTACTGCATTATTCACGTTTTCGGTAAATTGTTGCTCCTGCTCTGCTGCTTCAATATATTTTTTATTTATTAATTGCCTGTTGGAGTCAAACTTTTCAAATTCTTTTTTGAAATCTTTCAATTTTGACTCAAAACAATTAACATTGCCATTTTTGAAAGAAAAAGCCGCATTAGCACGTATAGATTCATTAATTGCTTCAATTGCATCGCCAAAAATCCTTATCAACTTGCTTTTATGAATGTGATTATCGCAATATATCTTAAATATGTTTTGCGCTTGCCCTGCTATTTCTTCTTCTGATCTTATCAGTAATTCACCAACGTAAATCTTATCAATAATTCTTTGCTCAATGGCGTTTTCTATCATTTCAACATCTGAAAATTTCTCATAAAGCTCGTTAACAACCCTGTTTATAATAACTATTTCGTCTGTATATTTAAAATATCCTTCCATAAACTCCGACAGCTTCCGGTTAAAACTTTCAAAATGTTTATCGGCACATGTATTATCTATGTTTTTATTATTCAATAAAAACTTCTCCGACCTGGTAAATATCTCTTTTATTCCGTTTTTGCTGTTTATCATTTCGTTGGTAATTTTCTCCACCGAACACTGGTATTGTTCATTGATACTTAAAATTCTTGAAATCTGATTATCCGAGATCCTGGGTATTTGCAGTTTATTCAACTTGTTACTGAAATTGTTAATTGCTGAATTTTCATTATCAGCCTTAACCATTACCAATTCTTTTAATATTGCATCATGAGTTTTATGAAATATCTCAACGTCACGGCAAATGTCATCCTGTTTGAGTAAAACAGGTAATGTGTTATTCAGATCATTCCTAAGACTTTTAATTAATTTTTCTATTGGGGGCTTTTCCTTTAATGCTTTGTCTGTAAGGCTTATAATTTCTTTTATATCGACTTGCGTTATTTCGGCGTTTTTTCTCAGATCCGGCAGTTTTTTGTTTTTCAGGCTCAGAATATCTTCTTTTGTTTTTTCCAGGTGGCCTTTCAAAACGTAAATGTTTTCATCTATAATCGGGCATACGTTTTTAACCTTACCAATGGTTTTTTCTATCAGGTCGGATTCTTCAACATTGAAACCATCCGGATTTCGGCTGCAACACGTAGAAATAAGTTTCAGATTGGCTAGTAAAAGCTTTAAAGATGACAAATTTTGATTGAAATTATTCAGTGGTGCGGATATCATATTTAGATGTTTTATTAAACCGTCAAACGATTTAACAGAAACATCAAAAACTTCTTCCAGTTCATCAAGGTGCAGTTTTAAAGTACTTATATGTTCATATATCTGTTCCAGGTATTCCCTGTTGCCATCCTTGCCAGATAATTCAAAAATCAATTCAATGTTGGAGGACACTATTTTTGAAATTGACAAATTAGCTTTTATCAAGTTATTAAGCTCCTGAAAATCATCCGAAGAACACTGATTTAATGAAATTATCTTATTTTCAATTTCAAAAAACAGAGAAGTTATTTCTGACAATACAGAATGCTTCGAATTATTTATTCTCAAAGCTTTTTCCATAGTTACTCAAAATTGTAAAAACAAATCATATTTTATATCGATTTTATTTAACTCAATTATCGATTTTATAATTAATGCGTTTACCGGTTTTTAAATGATGGAAAACAAATTTAGCATGGGCAAAAATGGCAAAAAACAGTATTATTACGCATTTTCAAGACAGTGCATAAAGTAATATGCACTTATCATACATTTTATATCAAATACAATTATGTTTGATTTATTTCCTAAAAAGCCCTGTAAAAAAGGGATTTAAATCAATTAAAGCAATCACTGCAAGTTTTACTTGTATAATTCAAACAGGCTGAAAGCAACGTCTTTCGTTCGGATATAGCATTTCAATAAACGGTCAAGATAGTTTTACATTGCATGTACAGGGCAAGGATAATGACCTGTAGATATAAGTCATTATAAATAAAACAGTGCCTTCCCTCATTAATCAATAAAGGCAAGGCACCATTTTTTGATGTTATCTTTTAATACTTATTTTTTCAAAAACCGGATGGTAAATCGTTCATTTTTTTTCTCCGGCTTTTCCTATTCTTCTTCCTCTTCTACTTCTTCCTCTTCTACTTCTTCCTCTTCTACTTCTTCCTCTTCTACTTCAATGTCTGAAACAAGTGCAAGCTCAAGTTCCTTGTCTTCTTCCTTCAGCTTAAATTTCTGATCTGTTAAAGGCAAAAATCCTTCAGCTGATACGTCGAAAGAATAATCTCCCTCTCTAAGCTCGATGGCAGCTTTTCCGTCAACATTGGTAGTTAAAGGTTCTTCTCCCTCAATGTAAATTTCAGCATTTTCAACCGGGTTTAATTCTTCATCAAAAACTGTGAATTTAACAGAGTGCTCTTCAATAACTTCGCATGCCGGAAATATTAAAAAAGCAGCGAACGCAAATAAAATAAATAATTTTTTCATTTTTTTGTCCTTTTTTAGTTAGTTTTGGTTTTTTCAGAAACAAAGATATATTTTTTTTGTATTTCCAGTAAATTTTTTTTCATTTTTTTCTGAACCGGTCTTTTAAATTAACACAGCTGTTTGTCTGAATTTATTATCAATCATCGTTGCGCATCTTCATAATATCACGGTCAAAAATATACATGTTTTTATCTCCCAGCATATTTAACTTATCAATGATAGCATTTACCGAGGATTCTTCCTCAAGCTGCTCATCAACAAACCATTGTATCCAGTTGTGGGTTGTATAGTCTTTTTCTTCGAGGCAAAGCCCCACAATATTATTTATTGAACGTGTTACCATCTGCTCATGCTCTAATGCGGCTTCATATATTTGCATTATTCCTTCAAAATCTTTTGGAGGCTTGTCAATTTTAGGAATTATTGCATGCCCGCCCCTTTCGTTTACATATTTAATAATTTTAAGCATATGCTCGATCTCCTCCATATGCTGAGCATAAAACCATTGTGAAATTCCGTCATATCCCTGCGTTTCACTCCACGATGCCATTGCAAGGTATAATTGTGCAGCATACCCTTCCTTTTCAACCTGTTCATTTAAAATATTTTCAATTTTCTTCGACAACATATTATTATGATTTTAAAGTTATTATTTATTAAATTTTTTATTACAACAAATGTAACAAATAATCCCATGTTATTGTTTCTAAAATAATAAATCCGGCAAATAATCTTTTTATATTTGGTTCTATAACGTTTGACGTGGATAAATAATAAAAAAAATCATAAAACAAATTATGTGGACAATTAAATGTTGTGTAAACCCCTTTTCTTAAAAAAATAAGGTAATAAGATTGTATGATTGTTGAGGGTTGATTGTTATAAATTAAACCAAACCCTAATCATAAATTGTAACATTTAAGGGTATTCATGTTCTGCAATGATCTTTGCCGCTTCAGCTGCAGCATCTTTAACAGCATTTGCAACTGCCTCTTCCATTTTTTTCTGTTCAATATTGTCGAAAATCATCGAACCTATTAAAAACCCGACAGGGAAGGTTAATGCACCAAGAGGTATTAACCAGGCTAAATGACCACTTCCTATTTTATGAGAAACATTACTTGTTACATTTTCTGATCTATCGCTTGTCATAAAATTTATTTGAAGCTCCACTATAGCCCTTTTAGCTCCGGTTCTCATTGAAGGTTCGTAAAAAACAAAAGAAGGATCAATATTTATAGCTTCATTATCGACACTCTTCGAAAATTCTATTTCAGCACTATCAAAATATTGTGATAAATGAACCTCCAGCATGCTTTGCAAAACTTCTCTGAAATTAAGAAAAAAGAAACCCCTGTTTAAACCCTCGCAACTTTTGTTTCTTTTTTCAGAAATCTCAGTTTTCGCTATATCTTTATTAACGATAAATGCATTGCACCTGTATCTTCCTTTCTCTTCCCGTTCAGTTTCATCCTCGACAGATTCCAGATAGCATCCGAAATCTCCGGGCATAACAATATTTACTTTTATTTTATTCGGTTCTGATACAACATGGCTGCCCCGGCAATTTTGTCAAAACCGCCCTTTATTCCCTTTTGAACATTTATTTGTCGCAAGTGCATCTGAGAACATCCTGCATTACTGATAATAATAATTAAAAGAAGGGCAAAATGCAAATACGATTTTTTCATATATACAGAATTAAAAAAAAATTCCATTTTAAATAAAGGCAAAAATTATTATTTAAAAACATCCATATTCATCTTGTCTGAAGATTTATCAGCTGATGCAACCCCATCGCTTTTCTTATAAGTCCATGTATAGGTAACGGGTTCACAAACCTTGAAAACATACCAGCCATCCCAATACCAACCAATTCCTGCTCCCAGGTAAATTCCGAATGCTATTAAACCAAATCCTACATCGACATTTTTATAGGTATGATTTTGACCGCTTGCCAGGTGTTTTTCTCCGAGATAAAAACCATTACCATGTGCATCAGTAGAAACAAAAACGTCAATTACCCAGGGGTAGTCATCATAATTATTAACAGTAATGTCGCTTACATTAAACAATTGGCATGATTCAGTTGCTGTGGTATAGCTTTCGCTTCCACACTGTTTAAGAATTCTGTTATCCAAAACAATAAAATCTTTTTTCTCATTTGTAAAAGATCCTAAAATTTTTATTTCACCCGCAGGTACTTCTTTATACCTGGTTGAAGATGCTGCTACAACCTCACGCTGTTCATAAGTTGCCTCATTGGAACCTGTTACATCAAAATACAGATTAGTTTCAGTTCTGTTATATATTTCCACCTCGCCTGTATTGTTTTTTTCACAATCCTCCGTACACGAACTGAAAGAGAATACAACTACTGCAACTACCAGAATCGAAAAGAGTTTTTTCATCTTTATTTTTTTAAAATTAGTAATTAAATTAATTAATTAAATAGATTTATTAAAAACTTTTCAAAATTACTATAAAAAATTATATAATTAAATATTTTTAAAAATTTAAAAAAAAATCAACAAAAACCAAAATATATTTAATGGTAGAGATGGATAGCAATTAACTTCTAATTTTTAATATTGATTAAGAAATTTACACGCCGCGAAAGGATCACTTCAGTGCTTCAGCTCCTGAAACAATTTCAACCAGTTCTCTTGTTATGGTGGCTTGTCTTACTTTATTGTAGGTTAGAGTTAATTCGCGTATCAATTCACTTGCATTTTCGGTTGCCTTGTGCATTGCGGTCATGCGTGCTCCCTGTTCACTCGCATATGAATCGAGGAATATTCTAAAAACCTCAATATCTATAACTTTAGGTATGATTTCATCGATAATATCTTCTGGTGCTGGTTCAAGAATATGTTTCAGATGTTCTTCTTCATTGAAATCATTTTGTTTTTCCGGTTTGATAACGTCTTTAAAAACATCAAGCGGCATTATATTTTCTGAAACGGGTTGTTGCACAACAACATTTTTAAAACTACTGTATACCGCATCAATACGAGTAAAATCATCATCAACAAATTTTTTCTTCAGTTGATCTGCAACACTTGCTGCATTTTCGAAGCTGACTTTTTCACTCAATTCCTGTTCAAAATTTATTATCTCAAATTCCTTTTTTTTGAAAAAATCATTTGCCTTCTTTCCTATAATATATAGGAATATCTCAAAATTCTGTTCTTTCAGCGACTCTATAAAAGTTACGGCTTTTTTGAGTATCATCGTATTGTATGGTCCGCACAATCCTTTATTTGATGAACATATCAGCAATAATGCTTTTTTCCCTTCCTTTCGTAATGTCAGCTGATGATTTTGCAATGAAGGATACGTCTTATAAACCTCGTTCAGAATATCTTTAAGATGGCCGGCGTAATATCTGAGTTTTTCAATGGCATTTTGCGCTTTCCTCATTTTGGAAGCAGATACCATTTTCATGGCACTGGTAATCTGCCGGGTTGATTTTACGGATGCTATCCTTGTTCTAACTTCCTTGAGGTTTGCCATAACTATTTATAATGATCTATTTTACTTTTTGCAGTTTTTCAATTATTGCTTCAGTGGTTTCCCTGAGAATTCTTTCTATTTCATCATTGAATTTAGCTGCTTTAAGTTCATCAAGTATATTTTTATGATTTGCTTCAAGATACTTCAGGTATTCTTTTTCGAATTCACCAACTTTTTCGAGGGGCAGTTTTTGCAGTAATCGTTTTGTTCCGCAATAAATGATTGCTATCTGGTGTTCAACGGACATGGGTGAATACTGCCCTTGTTTTAGTATTTCGACGTTTCGTGCGCCTTTATCCAAAACATTTTTTGTGCTGGCATCAAGTTCCGAGCCGAATTTTGCAAAGGCTTCCAATTCGCGGTATTGCGCCTGGTCAAGTTTAAGTGTTCCGGCAATTTTTTTCATAGGTGCTATCTGCGCATTACCTCCTACTCTTGATACCGAAATACCAACGTTGATTGCAGGACGTATACCTGCATTAAACAATGATGATTCGAGAAAGATCTGACCATCGGTAATTGAGATAACATTAGTTGGAATGTACGAAGAAACGTCGCCGGCTTGTGTTTCAATTATGGGCAATGCTGTCAGTGATCCGCTGCCTTTTACCATATGCCTTATTGATTCGGGTATATCATTCATTTGTTTGGCAACTTCGTCGGATGAGATAATTTTTGCTGCTCTTTCCAGCAACCTTGAATGCAGGTAAAAAACGTCGCCCGGGTATGCTTCGCGGCCGGGTGGTCTTCTAAGCAAAAGCGAGACTTCCCTGTAGGATACGGCCTGTTTTGACAGGTCATCGAAAACTACAAGTGCCGACCTGCCGGTATCTCTGAAAAATTCTCCGACAGCCATTCCGGCAAAAGGGGCAAAAAACTGCATTGCCGCAGGATCACCTGCAGTAGCTGATATAACAACGGTATAAGGCATGGCACCGTGTCTTTCAAGCACATCAACAATTCCTGCCACTGTCGATCCCTTCTGACCGGTAGCAACATAAACACAATAGACAGGTTCGCCCTTTTCGTAAAATTCCCTTTGATTTATTATAGTATCTATAACTATTGCCGTTTTGCCGGTCTGCCTGTCACCAATAATGAGTTCCCGCTGACCCCTGCCGATAGGTATCATGGAGTCAACAGCTTTTATGCCAGTTTGTAGTGGTTCGTTGACAGGTTGACGAAATATCACACCGGGCGCTCTCCTCTCCAAAGGCATTTCGTAAAGTTTGCCCTCAACAGGTCCCTTGCCGTCAAGTGGTACTCCCAATGTGTTAAGCACCCTGCCCGGAAGTCCTTCACCAACATTGATAGACGCTATGGTCTTGGTTCGCCTGACAATATCTCCTTCCTTAACATTTTTGGGGTCTCCAAACAGAACAACCCCAACATTATCTTCCTCCAGATTCAGCACAACACCTTTCAAGCCCTCTTCATTAAATGATATCAATTCGCCTGCCTGCGCATTAGTCAATCCATAAATCCTTGCTATACCATCGCCTATCTGAAGAACGGTGCCGGCTTCCTCAAACTCGGTTTCCGATTGGAAGCCTGCCATCTCACGGCGTAATATGGCAGAAATCTCAGCGGGTTTTAATGCAGCCATGTTTTATATGTTTTAAATTATTCAGCAAATTATCTTTATCTACCATTCAACAGAATGGTAAAGCTTCTTTTTAATGTTAATTAATGATCTTTTGACACTGGCATCATAAAAATAATCCCCTACTTTCAATATAAAACCACCAATGATGGAGGTATCTATTTCGTTCTGAAATTCAATCTTCTTGTCAGTTACTTTCCGTGCAACTTTCAATACCTGCTGTTGAGTTTCGGTGTCAAGCTTCTGGGCAGTGATAACAATTACCGTTTCAATGTTAAGCTTTTGCTTGTGCAATATCCTGTATTCCTCAGCAATCGGCTCTATCATTACCGAGCGCTTTTTTCTTGTAATTATCAACAAATACTTAAGAATCAGTTCATCGATCTTACCCTCAAAGACTCCTTTGATTATATTCATCTTTTTCGATTCACGTACTATCGGGCTGTTAAGTATGATCTTCAGGTCACGGTTTTTTTCAAACGTATCGAGAATAGTGCTCATATCCTTATAAGCCTCGTCCATTATCCGGTTTTCTTCAGCCAGAGATAACAAAGCTTTCGCATAACGTTTGGCTATCCTGCGATTTTTCATATAATACCTTCAGTATTTTTATATGTCCATATCTGTTGCCGGCACCATAAATTGCACAATATCCCTAATTAAGATGAACCTTCTCGAGGTTGTCCAATACCAGCTGTTTGTGTTTTTGCTTATCAGATAATTCTGCAACTAATATTTTCTCTGCCATATCAATTGACAATACAGCTATCTCCTTTTTTATCTGGTCTTCGATCTTTTTCCTTTCAGTCTCTATTATCTTTTTCGATTCTTCAATAATCTTTTTGCTTTCATCTTCAGCTTTTCTCCTTGCTTCTCTTAAAATTTCCTCGCCCGCTTTTTTGCCCTGCTCAATGATATTAACCTTTTCATGGTTGGTTTCTGCGATGATACGATCTTTGGTTTCGTTAAGCTGCGTTATTTCTTTTTCTATTTTTTCGGCATTTTTCAATGACCGTCTGATACCGTCTTCCCTTTCCTTTATTGTATTAAGAATGGGCTTCCATGCAAACCTGCGTAAAACATACAAAACAATTGCAAATGCGAGTGTCATCCAAAAGATCACTCCCAAACCCGGCATTATAAGTTCCATAGCATTAAATATTTAATTCTACACTGAATAATAGAATCATTAAATAAAAATCATCAGACTCATTTTCACCAAACAGAGTGTATAAATCCAACAGCTCATCAATTGAGTTGTTATTCAATTTGCGACACTGATATTTTTAGCCGCTCTGTTTCTATATTTTACCCAATTTTGTCTGATATTACAAAATAATTCTGAACATGCAAATTTCCTGCTGTTTAACGACCATTACAAAATGCTGGTCTGACAAGACATATTTTTTAACCGGTCTATTTTGCACATTTCAAAATTGACAAAATTTTCCAATTATATAATACTTTTTTTTGCAACTATTTATTATACAAAAAGTACTAATAAACAGACAACAATAGCGAAGAATGTAACACCTTCGATAAGGGCTGCCGATACGATCATAGAAGAACGTATATCATTTCCGGCTTCGGGTTGCCGGGCAATAGATTCCAGGGCCCGCACCCCGATCCTGCTAATACCCCAGGCCGCTGCAAAAACTGCCACAACAGCAACAAAAGCAGCTCCAAGTTTACTCCATTGCTGGATAACCTCTATTGTCGTATCAAGTAAAATCATAAAACTTAGCATAGTTTTTAAGTATTAGTTAAACAAACTCAATTAATTATCAGTGATGCTCATCCGGTACAGCCATGCCAAAAAATATTGCACTAAAGAACGTAAATATATATGACTGTATAAAAGCTACCAGAAGTTCAAGAAAATTCATAAATATCAGAAAAATCAGCGTGACCGGCGAAATTGCCATCCCCATAGCTGCGGCTACACCTCCCAAAACAAATATCAAAGATAAAAAACCTTTTATTATCATATGCCCTGCCGTGATATTGGCAAACAACCTGACCATCAGCACAAAAGGCTTTATCAGGATACCTACTATCTCAATAACCGGCATCAAAGGTATGGGTATTTTTAAAAAAACCGGTACGCCGGGTGTGTTAAAAAGATGTTTCCAGTGTCCTTTATTCGCATAAACCTGTGTAGCGATAAAAGTAAAAAACGCCAGGGTAAATGTAACCGAAATATTGCCTGTAACATTTGCCCCGCCAGGGAAAAAAGGCACCAGGCCCATCAAATTGTTGAAGAAAATAAAGAAAAACAGGGTCAAGAGATATGGAACAAACTTTTCATATTTCTTTTCGCCGATAGCGGATCTGGCAATATCGTCGCGTACAAACATTATTATAGGCTCCATAAATGATTGCAAACCCGACGGGGCTTTCCTCGACCCTCTTTTTTTATAAGCTTTAGCTACTTTAACAAATATCAGGCACAAGAGTGCTCCATTTATAAATGCCGAAAAAACAACTTTTGTAATTGACAGGTCTATAAGCGTACCGGCCTCGGGGTCTTCGGTAATACCATCATCAAGCATTTTAATCAAACGCCCTTTTTTAGGGCCTTCCGTAGCTATACCAAAACCCCTGTAAGTACCCTTACCCTTTTTGATTTTATTGGAAAAAAAGAAGTGCAGCTCACCTTCATAATAAAGAATAACCGGCAATGGTAAATATATGTAGGTGTCGCCGATCTCTGCTATCTTCCACTCGTATGCATCCAAAACGTGACCTATTATCAACTTGCCCGCATCAAACCCCTCTTCCTCTTTAACAGGACCGGATTTATCATTATCCTCCACCACACCGGCAAAACCGAATCCGGTAAAAACCGGAAATATAAATACGATTATCAATATGATCAACCGAATGTTGCCAGAAAATCCCGGTTTTTGTCTAAATGCAAACATATTTGCTTATCAAATTTAAGAAGCGCAATGTATTAAATATTTTAAATAAAAAATTACGTAATAATCGTTTTTTTTTAAGTAAATATTTGCAATCAGAAACAATTATGTTGTCGAAAAAAATTATGGTAGCTCTAATGTGTTGTGTTGCTATTAAAATGGTTGTCAGCGACTTGGTTTAGTTTTTTGTACCGGTTTTAAATAACAGGAAGACAATTTCCTAATGCCTCAAAAAGTTATTAACAACATATTCTGTCAGGGATTTTTTCGTAGTAACGGATACATGCTTTTAATGTCAAAATAGGTATATATCAAGTAGAAAATAAAGAAAGCAAGAATAAAGCTGACTGCATCATCCTTGTTTAAAAAAGCATATATAACAACTACAATAATATAGATAAAAAATTTGGCGGCCCTGATGCCAAGTAGCGAATAATTGAGCCATTTACTGTTTTTACTGACAAGGTATTCAAGCAGTATCCTGCCTGCTGCTGAAATAACCAGGAAAAAAGGCGCTAAAAACAAGATCACTTCCGAAACATATTGTTCAGGCGCAAATAATTTAAAAAACACACTGATTATCCAGGTTACCGCTGTCAATATCAGTAATCTTATCAGGTATTTCCTGAAATCCTTGGTATACATACCGTAAAAATTAAGCATATCAACTCCTTAAAGTTGATACACTTCTTTTATAATTTGATTTTTTTAAATTTTATTTTATTTCTTCCTCCTGCAATTTTTGTTCTCCCTTTTGCTTTTGAGCAAACTGCGAAGATTTTTCTTTTTCCATAGTACAGGTGCCTGTAAAAACTGCTCCTGGTTCTATCGACAATTTATCAGAGGAAATTTCACCCGTAAGTTTTGCAGTTGATTTTAACGACAGCAGCTCATCAACCTCTATTTTAGCATCCACTTTGCCAAAAATATCAGCGTTCTGGCAATAAATCTCACCTTCTACAACACCTGTATCGCCAACTATGATCTTCCCTTTTGATCGAACAGGCCCCACAAGTATTCCGTCAATCCTGATGTCACCGCTTGAATCTATTTCCCCTTTTATTTTTGTACCCGCTCCTATAAGATTTATAGAAGTATGGTCGGTTTCGGAGTTTTTTGTCATCTTTTTATTACTTTTTTTCCTGTCAATACTCATTTTATCAAATATATATTACGTTCATAATAATTTTAAGTTTCTATACAAGAGTCAATATTTCCGGACAGAAAATTACCGACATAAGACCCGGACTAAATCCAAACATTATACAAATCGCCCCGTCACCTTCTATAGTAGTGATTATAGAAGGTCAAATAATTGTTAACGTCCTTGTCCTGATAAAATACCGGATAGTTTTCAACTGAAATTATGAATGATTCAAGATATTTTTTATCATAGTCGGCTAAATTACGGCTTCTGGTGATTTTTTCATAATAATCGGAAGCCTCTTCACTGTTTTCAAAGTTTGTTACGGTCAATATCTGTTTTTTATCTTCAAGATATATATTGCTCAAAGTAAGGTTTTTTTCAGGGTATTTCTCACGATTAAAACCGTTCACGGCGTTTCTGAGCTGACGTATGTCTATTTTATCGGTGTATACAACAAATACGAAGAAATGAATGGCATCGGGCTTATAATCATATATAGAATGAAGCTCTCCGGCAGATTTTTCTGCCCGGTCTTTTTGGGTTTCTTCACTTCTTTCCATTTGCTCTTTTTTATCCAATGTATCAGTGCCGGAAACATAATGATCATCTTCGCTCAGGTATGCAAGAATTGATCTTGCAGGTTCATAAACAAGTGTTCCTTCATACCGGTCAACCACTTCATTTAGATTTTGAATTAAATATTTATTATCTCCCTTGGCACCATAAGTTAACGCTTTCAAATATTTAAACTGGCCTGCAAGGTCTTTGCTTAACTCCATGGTATCTGCCTGGCTGCAGTAATTTATCACCTGGTCAAATTCTCTGTTTTTGTATGCAAAATAAGCATACTTATATAGTTGCTTACCACGATTATGTCTTTCTGTCAGGTTTTGAACATAGTCAGGATCTGATAATATTTTTGCAAAATCAGTATCAGGAAACTCCTCCATGATTTTGTTCTTATAAATGTTTGCCTGGGCGTAATTATTATTTTTTGCATGGATATCATAAAGGAAATAATATGAATAAAGTTTATGATCATTATCGGGAAATCTTTTATTTAAAGTTTCAAAAGCCTCTGCGGCTTTTCTTTCATTTTTAAAACGGTCTTTGTATAACAGTCCTTTATTATAATATGACAACATTACCCTTTTATTGGATTGCTGAAGTTGCTCGGGTTCCAGAGGCAAATTGCTAAGGTAGGTTTCCCGGCTGAACCTGTCTGTTTGTTCTTCCGTACGTTCATCCGGCATTTCAATATCACCATCCATGGCAATGCCGTCAAACGAATATGTTTGTTTATTGCTGATCCTCCACAGGTCTTCGAGTTCTCTTTCTCCCCATCGCATTGCAAATTCGGTTTTACCGAAATTTATTGCTGTAGGATTATAAAAATACCAGCCTCCGCGGCCGGCACCCGGCAGTTCAAATTGCTCTCCTCTTCTGGTCATTCTGCCTGTATACATCATCTCGCTTTCGCGCTCGCGCATCTCTCGCTCACGTTCACGCTCCTCGGCAATAATTTCTTCAATGATCTTGTTCCTTTCACTTTCCGGTAAAGATGCAATATGCTGCAATGAATCCTCATTGTTGATCTGGTTTATGTAAAAAGCCAGTTCACTTAACAGATCACGCCTGCTAACTATTTTATCAATCTCATGATAATCGGCGGGCAAAAACAATGCGGTACTGTCGTAATATATATGCGCCCTATAGTATTCTTCCCTATCATAATGTATCTGCCCCAAACGTAAAAAAGAGATCCCCTTTTGCAGATTATTCCCTTCACTTACCTGTGTTGATTTTTTGTAATAATCTATCGCCTCATCCATTGAGTCTTGGTTTTCAGCAAGTTTTGCAAGCGCATAATATATTTGGTCACGATAATTGCGATTACGCTCCTGCTTTAACATTCTTTCAAGCTTTTCCCTTATCTCTGACCCTCCGCCCAGATCAGGATCATACGACATCGCCATATTGATCCTTGCACGAAACTCCATATCAAAATCCGGATTAAGGCGCAAAACCCTCGCATATGTATCCTGGGCATTGCCATAATCGCCGATCTCCTGATATGTTTGACCCAGTATGAAAACCAATCTCGTCCTGTCGCTTCTTCGCCTGGCATTTTCTATCGCCTTCTTCATGTAAGGAATAGCCTCTTCATACCTGCCCTGCTTATAATAATAATCGGCATAAACAAGAAAATAAAACCTGTGCGAACCTTCCGGCAACACCCCGTTTTCATAATTGCGTTGCAAAATATCCAGTACCTGGCGGGAATTATTGAAACGACCCATAGCATTGTTGGTCTTGGCTATCCATATCTTCGACTCATACTTTAAGGGAGTATCATACTGACGGATAATATATTCGAAAGTCAATATAGCCAGGTGATAATCATGTTTGAAAAAATGTGACTTGGCAATAAGAAAATATGCATTATCGATCATCCTGTTATATTCAACACCCCTGATGTTCATCGAATGACGCTGTATTACAATGCTCGATTTTTTGTAAGCAACATCCATATGTGAAGTGATAGCACTTACGTCTTGCGCCGTACCATATTGAAATATGTCGAGTATTTGCTCATAATTATCCTGGTGAGCTTCTTCAAGACGCTTCAAACCCTCACGGTAACTCTCACGGGCATTGAAGTAACCATTGTACTTGGCATTGATGGTATGATAAGCACGATTTACAAACCTGTTCTTTTGTGTAGAACAACCGGCAAAAATAATTACAACTGCCAGTAAAAACAGAATTCCTGAATGACTATTTTGTAGTGCTCTTTTCGAATCTTTACTGCTTTTTTTTATTTACAACTAATCTTTTGGCATTTTATTTTGTAAAAAGCCGGCAATCAACAAAAAATTAAGTGTTTTTCCGTGGCCGAACTCCATTTGATATCACAAAATAAGAATTTTTTATAAGAATCAAGCTAAAACAAAATTCAATTCCGGAATTCACAAAACTTATTTTTTCGGACAAATGTAGCAAATATTTGCCGCATCGGTAATAACGCTTTATAATAACGGCATTATGATCAAACTCCGGCAAGTTAATAAGAACATTCTAAAGCAAAAAGGTGTCTTTAATACCGGGTTCATGGTTGGTATTATAAATGACGGGTTGCAGGCATAAAAGGTCAAAAGCGGCATAACTGCCGGTTACTTTGCTTTTGAAAACCTTGTTGCCTTTTACTCTATATAAGGCTGGACCACGCAAAGTTGTGTAACCAATTCCTGACCGGGTTCACTGGCATTACGGCTTATATTGTCGCTTGTCATGAACTTAGCACAACGCTTTTTTTCCTTTAAATAACTCATTACTGTCATACTGAACAACAAATTGGTCTGTATAATCCTTTTATATTGCAGGGTTTCTTATTTATATTTAATGCACGTCTCATTGTATGCCAAAGTTTCTGATAGTTGAAAGATAGCTTTTGTTATCTTACCTGTTGCTATTTCAGACCTGAAAATTTATCCATAAAGACATCTTTCATAATTCTTTTACACATCAAAAAAAGAACTACCACCATTTTAAAACAGAAAAAACGAGAAAAAGCCATGCAAAAATTTGCAATTACAAATTTTTCAAATAACTTTGCATGCCTTTTACGGTCTGTTTCAAAACAAAAGCTAATAACAACAGTAAGTCAAATTAAAGCATGTATCTTACACCTGAAATTAAGAAAGAAATATTTAAAAAACATGGCAAATCGTCAAATGACAGCGGTTCTCCGGAAAGCCAAATAGCGTTGTTCACTCACAGGATCAACTACCTGACCGGACATCTGAAAAAGAACAAAAAAGACAAAGTAACTCGGAGATCTCTTGTATTGCTGGTAGGGAAACGCAGACGATTGCTTAATTACCTGAAAAACAAAGATATTGAAAGATACCGGGCGCTAATAAAAGAACTTGGGCTCAGAAAATAGCGACAAAAATCTTCAAATCCGGCAAATAACCGTTACAGGCAAAGACCCTGTTGTGCGGGAGGCATTGGCATGACATGTGCATTGACAAAGCATACCGGGCAGCCAGGCGGGGCGGGGAGGTTTTACTCTTTCGGAAAACACATCATCCGTATTAAATTTCAGTAGTGTTTTATCAATTGTTTTTGCATTTTTTTGTACTATCTATTACCTTTGTGTTTTTTAGCAGTTGAAATTTTCGGACAGTGATCATTTCGACCTTAATAAAGATTACAAATTCTTAACACTAACATAACATAACATTAAATAATCAGGATAACATATGAATATTATGGAAATTCAGACTACCATTGATTTAGGAGATGGCAGGGAAATTACTTTATCAACGGGCAAGCTTGCCAAACTAGCTGACGGATCAGTTGTTCTTTCTATAGGCGACACTATGCTTTTAGCTACTGTAATGGCAAAAAAGGAGCTTTCTGAAAACACAAGCTTTTTGCCATTATCAGTAGATTACCAGGAGAAATATGCTGCCACCGGGCGTTTTCCGGGCGGGTTTTTCAAGCGTGAGGCACGACCGATGGAGCACGAAATACTTATATCAAGATTGGTTGACAGAGCATTACGTCCTATGTTTACAGACAACTACTATGCCGAAACACAGGTGCTTATATCTTTGATCTCCGCCGACAAAAACACTTTGCCCGATGCATTTGCAGGTCTTGCCGCTTCCGCTGCACTTGCCGTATCCGACATACCCTTTAACGGACCTATTTCGGAAGTCAGGGTTGGCCGAATAAACAACACATTCATCATCAATCCGTCGATTTCACAACTTACCGAAGCCGACATAGACATAATAGTAGCAGGCACAAAAGATAATATAGTAATGGTTGAAGGAGAGATGCAGGAAATATCCGAACAGGAGCTCCTGGAAGCTATTCGCTTCGGTCATGAAGCCATCAAGGTTCAATGCAAAGCTCAATCAGACCTTGCCTCAAAAGTGGAAAAAGCCGCGACAAAAAGAGAATATGAGCCTATGGAAGAAGATAGTGAACTCGCTGAAAAAATAAGAAAAGAGCTTTATGAAAAAATTTACAAAGTAGCTAAAAAAGGAATAAAGAACAAACAGGAACGAAAAAACGCTTTTAATGAGATAAAAGAAAATTTTATTGAATCTTTTACAGAGGAAGAACTTCTTGAAAAGAAGGTATTGATTGAAAAATATTTCGATGAATTGCACAAGGAAGCCGTAAGGACACTTGTCCTTGACAAGAATATACGTGTTGATGGCAGAAAACCCGGGGAAATACGACCGATATGGACTGAGGTCAATTATCTTCCCGCGGCACACGGTTCAGCAATATTCACAAGAGGTGAAACCCAATCACTGACAACCGTTACCTTAGGCACCAAGCTTGATGAGCAGGTTGTTGACGGTGCCGTTGTTGAAGGAACAAGTAAATTTTTGCTGCACTACAACTTTCCGCCATTTTCTACCGGTGAAGTAAAAATGATGCGATTTACCAGCCGCAGGGAAATAGGTCATGGCAACCTTGCTCTGCGTTCACTAAAACCGGTTATGCCCGACGAGCAGGAAAATCCATATACAATAAGGATAGTGTCGGATATCCTGGAATCTAACGGTTCTTCTTCCATGGCTACGGTTTGTGCCGGAACCCTGGCACTGATGGACGCCGGAGTGAAAATATCCAAACCGGTATCGGGAATCGCCATGGGGCTTATTGCCGACCCCAAATCAAAAAAACACGCAATTCTTTCAGACATACTGGGCGATGAAGATGCACTGGGCGATATGGACTTCAAAATTACCGGAACCGCCGACGGAATTACCGCATGCCAGATGGATATAAAAATTGAAGGATTAAGCTATGAATTAATGCAAAAAGCACTGGAACAAGCCAAAAAAGGCAGATTACACATTCTTGAGCAAATGTGCAAAACAATATCCAAACCACGCGAAGATTATAAACCCTTCGTGCCCAGGATCGTCAAACTTACTGTTCCTAAAGAATTTATCGGAGCAATTATCGGGCCCGGCGGTAAAGTGATACAGGAAATGCAAAAAGAAAGCGGAAGCACAATAGTCGTTGAAGAGGTAGGCGAATATGGAGTGGTTGATATAGTTTCAGAGAACAAAGCATCAATAGACTGGGTGGTAAACAAGATAAAAGGCATTACCACCGTACCCGAGATCGGGCAAATATACAAAGGCACTGTAAAAAGTATAGTGGCCTTCGGCATGTTCGTGGAAATATTACCCGGCAAGGAAGGTCTGCTGCATATATCCGAAATTGAATGGAGAAGACTTGATAAAGTTGAAGACGCAGGCTTCAGTGCAGGTGACGAAATTGAAGTAAAACTGCTAGACGTAGATAATAAAACAGGTAAACTGAAATTATCCAGGAAAGCCCTTCTGCCAAGACCGAAAAGAAGATAAAATATTACAGGCTGCTTATGCAAAAGCCGGGAGCAAGCGACTCAGCACTAAATGATAAACCTCAGCCTTAACCCTGAAACCCGCTATCAAATTATTTATTTGTATTTTATTCACATAGCGTTGAATTTATTTGTGTTCGTTATCTCGCCTTGCCTTTCAGGGGCTGGCCGGTTTGAGCCCTTTTATTTACCTGCAACTATTAAAACGTACTGATATTATTAATAAATTTGAAAGCCGAACGGCTTCGTAATACAAACTAATAAAAATAATATACTAAAATTTATATATGTGGAAATACTTATAGCGCCCTCTATTCTTTCGGCTGACTTTTTAAAGCTTGGCGAACAGATACGGATGATAAACAACAGCCGGGCTGACCTTTTTCATTTGGACATTATGGATGGCAGGTTTGTACCAAATATCACCTTTGGCTTTAACATCATCAAACAAATAAAATCGATAGCCGAAAAACCTCTTGACGTTCATCTGATGATTGAAGACCCCGACAGATATTTGCAAGACTTCAAAAATGCCGGTGCCGATTATCTTTCGGTTCATTACGAAACCTGCCCCCACCTTCACAGGACTGTTGATTACATAAAGAACTTGGGCATGAAAGCAGGGCTTGTAATCAACCCTCATAATCCCGTTGAGCTTTTGAGCGACATTGTCAATGTTGCCGATTATATACTGATTATGAGTGTAAATCCTGGTTTTGGCGGGCAAAAATTCATTGAGCAAACCATCAACAGGATAGGGAAGCTGAAAAATATACTTTCAGAAAACAATTCAACAGCCATGATCGAAGTAGACGGCGGCGTAGATCTGAGCAATGCCCGGCAACTAGCCGATGCAGGCGCAAATATCCTGGTAGCAGGAAACAGCATATTCAGCACCCGAAATCCATCAGAAACAATTGCTGAATTTAAGCGGATAACAAATGAACAATAAAAAACTCCTGCCGCTATATTCCTATAAACGGTTCCTAAACAAAGCCGAATAATGATGACGATAGACCCACGCTAAATATAAATGAGATGCCATCATCACCAGGCTAAGCGGCAA
The DNA here is from genome assembly GCA_003559855.1 of Bacteroidales bacterium. GTDB lineage: Bacteria > Bacteroidota > Bacteroidia > Bacteroidales > UBA7960 > PUKZ01. The sequence continues at coordinate 3,491 of PWJZ01000070.1, read as the reverse complement.
ACTGCCAGGATTAAGGAATATGTTGAAAAGAAGAATGTTCAAATTAACCGGCATCAGAATGACCAAAACCAACGGCACATAAAACCCCGTAATCAAAAGCACACCCATAACCGTTTCAACAGCTTTCAAAAATGGCATAAAATAAACAGCACCGTGCAACCCAGCCATAAAATTCAGGGCAGCCTCACTCTCAAGTGGCTGTATCGCCATGAAATTGAAAAAGTAATTCGAACCAAAGATCAATAATATCCCGCCAAGCAAAAACCTTGCAATATTTATTATAAACCTCTCTGTCATAACTTCCTGTTTTTTGTGTATTTAATTTTATTTGTTAAACCAAAACAATCAAAAATATGAAATAATCCCGATATGAAAACAATATCCTGATGTTTATTATTTTCTGCTCAATACCGTCAAATATAGCGCCAACTCTCCAAAAAAACCCTGAAAATCAAAGGTTTTATGTTATGAAATAAACGTTTTTATCTTTTTGATTTTGATAATATCAGAAACACATTATCTTAAGCAAAAATAAACACTTATTTCACCAACACCACTATCTCTTATTGAACAATTTGCTAGAAGACCTGTTATACTACAAGGTTATTATATTAATTTAATCTAAATAAAAATAAAATATTTATAAACCTGAAAAATCCAAAACTATGAAAACCTTTGTAATAGCGCTTTCGATGATATTAATACCGGGTTCTTATATTTTTGCAGATCGCCCGGTCTATTCCTCAGACGAATTCATAAAAATACATTATTATGATAGTCATTTAATATTGCCCGTTATAACAGAACCTGACGAACAACTGCCATTTGATACTTCGGAAATTATCGGTAAAAATCATGAAATTGAAAATAGCCGCGAAGAAATTTTAAAATTCATAACAAATATGTCACAACCCGAAGAAGCAGAAGAGTATCCTGATTTCATTAAAAACAAAAGACCGGATCTTTGCAGGAGATAAGATATTGAGCAATTTTTTTTCATCTGCTTACATTATAACTTTAACTGTTTCTATGACACTTTCAATGTTTTATGGAGCAGTTTAACCGGTTATTGTTACATGCTTCTTCATACCTTTCTTTATATACAGCCTGACAAGTGCTACTTTAAGAGTTATTGCCGGCACCACTTAAAAAAAAATACCATTATATTTAATCTTTTTTTACTTTAGCAGCTTCTATTTTTCTTTTTTTTATAAACTTAAACCTGTTAATTCCACATGGGAATTTCACGACCTACCAAATATATTTTTGTAACGGGCGGTGTTACTTCGTCGCTTGGCAAGGGCATTATATCAGCGTCGCTTGCTAAGCTTTTACAGGCTCGCGGTTACTCGGTGACCATCCAAAAACTTGATCCTTACATTAACATTGATCCGGGAACATTAAACCCTTATGAGCACGGGGAGTGTTATGTAACCGAAGACGGTGCTGAAACGGATCTTGATCTGGGGCACTATGAGCGGTTCCTAAATATCACTACATCACGGGCAAACAATATAACAACCGGCAAGATATACCAGTCGGTGATTAACAAAGAGCGTAAGGGTGAATATCTGGGCGATACTGTTCAGGTTGTACCTCACATAACCGACGAGATAAAGCATTGTATAAAGCTCCTGGGTGAAACCAACGACTATGATTTCGTTCTGACAGAAATCGGCGGCACTGTGGGCGACATTGAGTCGCTGCCATATATTGAAGCCATCAGGCAACTTAAGTTTGAACTGGGAAAAAACAGCCTGTCCATACATCTGACGCTTATCCCCTATCTCTCGGCCGCAAAAGAATTAAAAACCAAACCTACACAACACTCGGTAAAAACGTTGCTCGAATATGGTGTTCAGCCCGACATCCTTGTCTGCCGTACCGAAAAACCTTTAAACCAATCCATTAAAGATAAGATCGCTCTATTCTGCAACGTTGACACCTCATCTGTCATTGAATCCATAGACTCAAGCTCAATATACAGGGTACCTTTATTAATGAAAGACGAAGAGCTTGATGTCGTGGTTCTGAAAAAAATTAATATGGACACACATGGCACTCCGGATCTCGACAAGTGGAAAACGTTCCTGCACCGTCTCGAAAACCCAAAACATGTTATTAATATTGGTCTGGTAGGGAAATATGTTGAATTGATCGACGCGTATAAATCAATTATTGAATCACTGATTCATGCCGGTACGGCAAATGATTGCAAAATAGATCTGAAGCTTATTCAATCGGAAAAGCTTAATGAAAAGAACATAACAAAAAAGCTGAAAGACCTTTCGGGCATCCTCGTTGCGCCCGGTTTCGGTGATCGTGGTGTTGAAGGCAAAATTATGGCAGCCGGGTACGCCAGGAAAAACAAGATCCCGTTTTTAGGCTTGTGCCTCGGAATGCAGTGTGCCGTAGTTGAATTCGCAAGAAATGTGCTTATGCTTAACGGTGCACATTCAACGGAAATGGAAGAAAATACTCCGCACCCTGTTATCGACATAATGGAAACGCAAAAGAAAGTCACCCTGAAAGGAGGCACGATGCGTCTGGGATCTTATCCATGCAATATCAGCACAAAAAGTAAAACGTTTTCCATCTACAAACAAACACATATTTCCGAAAGACACCGGCACAGATATGAGTTTAACAATAAATATACCGGCGATTTTGAAAACGCCGGAATGATAGCATCAGGAATCAACCCTACTGCCAATCTTGTTGAAATTATTGAACTGATTGACCATCCATGGTTTTTTGGAGTACAGTTCCATCCCGAGTATAAAAGTACAGTAGCTAATCCGCATCCGCTTTTCGTAAGTTTCATAAAAGCAGCCTTCGAACATAAACAAAAAAACCAATAATTACAATTTCCTGCCTGAAATATCAGGCAATCATCAGGGCAAACGCATAAAAAAAATCACCGCATTCTGGATAGCCAAAGCCGGGCTGTTCTCAAGCTTATATCCAGCCCCCATACCTTTTTGGCATAATCCTGTTAAACCAATCCGGTCCATTTTTTGTTTTTATATCCTTTTTTTGCAAAAGACTTTTTTGTAATTTTTTTCAGTTCACTCTTTCTCTGTTGGTTTAATTTAGATCATTTACCTGCTTTCTTATGCTTTAATAAACCCTTAATACCCTCCCAGCGAAGCTGGTTCTTCGATAATCGCACTCCTTCCCTTGTTATATTCAACACATTGCATACTTCCGTCATTTTAGCTCCACGGTTTAATGCAGTCATAGCTAGACATATTAATATTTTTCTTGTCATTTTATTTGCTTTTAGCCATATTTCAAGCTCATTGATATTTATACCTGATAAGTCCACGGGTTTACCTATTTGTTTTTTGTTCATAGCTAATTGGTTTTTTTTATAACCAGTTGGTTTTTTTTATAACCAGTTGGTTTAAATTTTTATCAAGGATACAAATCTTGTATGTTAGTCAACTAATTAAAACAAGCTTTAAAAATAAAAGGAAGATGTGCGGATG
>PWJZ01000003.1 GCA_003559855.1 Bacteroidales bacterium | reverse complement strand
GAGGGCAGGGAATTATCGAAATACGCAATTCGCAAGGTGTGCTTATGCATTCGATGAAAGTAACCGGATACTGCGACCAGCAGATAATTTCTCTGTACGACTGGAAAAGCGGCAGCTACATCGCTGCTTTCCGGTGGGGAAGTATAAGAAAAACCTTGCCGTTTGTTGTGGTGAGATAGAATAAAGTGTGAGGCTGTCTCGAAATAAAAATCGAGACAGCCTCATTCCCAACCTCTACAAAGGCTTATCATTAGTAGCGTAGCTAAGAACTTAGCGAAGCGATCTCATGAACGAAGTGAATAATCTCGTAATTTTAACCGGATACTAATGATTGTTAATATAATTCCAATACATTTATTAATTTTGCAATTTATTATAATCTCCACAATTGATGAGCGATTTTATAAAACATGAGTGCGGTATTGTATTGTTACGTTTACTCAAACCTTTGGAATATTATTTAAGCCATTATGGTTCTGTTTTTTATGGACTTGACAAGCTTTATCTTCTCATGGAAAAGCAACATAACCGTGGTCAGGATGGTGCCGGTGTCGGATGCCTTAAGCTTGAAATGCCCCCCGGAAGCAGATATATGGCACGTTTGAGAAGTAATTCCCCAAACCCGATAAAAGATATCTTTGACCGGATAAATGACCGTCTTGAAAGCATCAACGAAAAAAGCTCTTCAAGGCTTAAGGATGCCAACTGGCTAAAAACACATCTTGACTTTGTCAGTGAGATTTATATAGGTCATCTCAGGTACGGCACTTACGGCATGAACAATATTGACAATTGTCATCCTGTTTTACGCGAAAACAACTGGATGTCAAAAAATCTGATGATTGCAGGAAATTTCAATCTTACCAATGTCGACGAGTTGTTCGACAGCCTCGTGAACATCGGTCAACACCCCAATGAAACTACAGATACTATAACCATACTTGAAAAATTCGGGCATTTTCTTGACGATGAAAATGAAAAGCTTTACAGGAAATATAAAAATCAGGGTTACACAAAGAAAGATATTTCGCCACTGATAGCTAAAAACATAAACATCAAAAACGTTTTACGCAATTCCAGCAAGTATTGGGACGGCGGTTATGTTATTGCAGGCATGATTGGACATGGCGATTCTTTTGTGATGCGTGATCCGTGTGGTATCAGACCAGCATATTATTATCATGATGAAGAGATCGTGGTTGCAACATCAGAACGTCCTGTAATTCAAACCGCTTTTGATGTGCCTGTAGAATCAATCAAGGAACTTAATCCGGGGCACGCTTTAATAATCAAAAAAAACGGCTCTTTCGAAGAAAGCCCTTTCATAAAAACTCATATAAAAAAATCATGTTCCTTTGAAAGAATATATTTTTCACGAGGTACTGACGCAGAGATATACCGCGAAAGGAAGACTCTTGGCAAACAATTAGTTCCTGCAGTATTGAATGTAATAAATTACGACCTTGAAAATACCATTTTTTCCTATATCCCAAATACGGCTATTGCTGCTTTTAACGGAATGGTTGAAGGTTTGACCGAATTTTGCGATAAAGTCAAATCTGACAGAATTCTCGAATTGAAAAACAACTTCAGTAAAGAAAAACTAAATGAAATTCTTTCACTTAAACCTCGTATTGAGCAGATAGCGGTAAAAGACGTAAAACTCAGAACCTTTATTACCGAAGACAAAAAGCGCGATGACCTTGTAACCCACGTTTATGACGTTACATACGGCGTTGTTAGAAAGGAACAAGACACGTTGGTTGTAATAGACGATTCTATTGTAAGGGGCACCACGCTCAGGCAAAGTATCCTGAAAATGCTAAACCGTCTGTCACCAAAAAAAATTATCATTGTTTCTTCAGCCCCACAAATAAGATACCCCGACTGCTATGGAATAGATATGGCTAAACTAACTGATTTTGTAGCTTTCAAGGCGGCAATAGAACTGCTTAAGGAAAAACAGATGGCAGGTATAATAAACGAAGTTTATAATCTTTGCAAAAAACAGGAAGATCTCCCAAAAGAAAAAGTTGTAAATCACGTTAAAAGAATATACAAGCCTTTTAGTGCCGTGCAAATCAGCTGCAAAATAGCTGAAATGCTCAAGCCTGCAGAGATGAAAGCACAACTCGAAATTGTATACCAATCTATTGAAGACCTGCATGCTGCTTGTCCTGATAATACAGGCGACTGGTATTTTACCGGAGATTATCCGACTCCGGGTGGTAATAAAATGGTAAACCGTTCTTTTATTAACTTTATAGAAGGAAAAGATCAAAGGTCTTACTGGATAGAACGTTTATCCGACTGATGGCTGCATAAGGAAATTATAATATCTTAAAGCAAGACCGCCATGAATACCTATATAAAAAAACTTATTCAGCAGGGAGAAAACCTGCACCTTGATTTCAAATTCCAGATAAACGACTCAAAAAAAATCGCCAAAACACTTGTTGCATTTGCCAATACGGAAGGAGGAAAACTGCTGATAGGTGTAAAAGATAACGGGGTTATTGCAGGGATACATACCGATGAAGAATATTACATGATTGAAGCTGCGACTTACTTGTACTGTAAACCTGAAATTGAATTTGCATATCGTACATGGAACATTGAAGGGAAAAAAATACTTGAAATAGATGTGCCTCAATCGTCGGTTAAGCCTGTATATGCACTGAACGGAAATGGGAAATGGCTCGTATATGTGCGTGTGAAAGACCAAAACGTTTTGGCATCATCCATATTAATTAAATACTGGAAAAAAGAAAACTCAAAAAAGGGTGTATTCATAAAATTCTCAGATACCGAAAAATTATTGCTGGAACACCTTAAATCAAACCCCTTTATTACAGTAAGAAAGTTTTGCAAGCTGGCAGGTATATCAAAATTCAAAGCCGAGAAAATAATAGTTAACCTGCTTGTTTCCGATGTTCTGGAAATAATGATGAATGAAAAAATGGTGTGGTTCAGGCTTAAGGATCCGCAAGACTATTTCGAAGAATAAAAAAACAGGAAGCTCGTCTCTTCCTGTTTATCAATTTAAAATGTTACAACCATTAATGCGCTGTGGAGAATATCGGATTCGAACCGATGACCTTTTGGCTGCCAGCCAAACGCTCTAGCCTGCTGAGCTAATTCCCCGTTTTTGACAAATGCAAATGTAGTGAATAACTGACTATTTTCAAAAAATATTTTACTGTTTTTTTACCCGGTATCTTTATTATTTTTACTACTGGCAAATTATATACGAAAACATTGGTAAGAGATAAACACTATTTTATAAATCCTTTGGATAAATAATGAACCTGACCTTCTTTTCGGCTAAGGATATTTCATGCCAACTATTTGTGTTGAAATCGATACAAACTACTCCCGATGTAGGAATAGACTCGATTTTCCTGGCTAAAAACCTATTGGTAAACTGTGTCAGATAAGGGTTATGGCCGACTATTAAAGCGGATTTTTTTTCGTCAGGAAGTTCATAAATAACTTCATTAATGCCGTCTGTACCATCAAAATATAATTTACTATCGGTTAATATCTCATCTTCAGGGTATTTAAGCCCGCGGGCAATAATCCTGGCGGTTTCAAGTGCTCTGACAGTCTGACTTGAAAGAATGATGCAGGGGTTTACTTTTCGGTTTTTCAAGAATTGTATGATATTCTCTGTCCTTTTTATTCCTTTTTCAAGCAATGGCCTTTCGTGATCGTCCAAATCGGAGTTATTCCACGATGATTTTGCATGGCGGATAAGATATAGAGTCTTCATTAATTAATTAATTAATTATTTATTTATTCGTTGATTTATTTTTATCTCAGTAAAAGGATATTTACTCCATACTACAAGATCAATAACTGAACAAAGGATAATCCTTCATCAATTCATTCACCCTGGTTTTCACTGATTTTATTGTTTCCTCATCATCTATATTCATTATCACTTCATCAATAAGGTCAACAATGATTTTCATATGTTCTTCCTTAAGCCCTCTTGTAGTTACTGCAGACGTTCCCAGACGTATTCCTGAAGCCTTGAATGGTGATCTTGTATCAAAGGGCACCATATTTTTGTTTATGGTAATATCTGCCAGCTCCAGTGTATTTTCCACTTTTCTTCCGCTGATTTCCGGCACTTTACTTCTGAGGTCTATAAGCATCAGGTGATTATCGGTTCCTCCTGATATAACATGATAACCTTTATCTTTAAAAGCCTGTGCCATTACCTTTGCATTACTCATCACCCGTCTGCAATATTCAAGGAATGAATTGTCGAGCGCTTCCCTGAAAGCTACTGCTTTGGCAGCGATAACATGTTGCAGCGGACCGCCCTGCGTACCGGGAAATACTGCCGAATCAATTACCTGCGACATCATTTTTATTTTCCCTTTAGGCGTTTTTTCTCCCCACGGGTTTTCAAAATCTTTGCCAATAAGTATCATACCACCTCTTGGGCCGCGAAGCGTTTTATGTGTCGTTGTGGTTACAACATGACAATGAGGCAAGGGGTCATTAAGAAGTTTTTTGGCTATTAACCCTGCAGGATGAGCAATATCAGAAATTAATATTGCTCCAACCTTATCGGCAATGTTTCTAATCCGTTCATAATCCCAGTCGCGTGAATAAGCTGATGCACCGGCAATTATCATCTTTGGTTTCTCTTGCATTGCTTTTCTTTCCATTTGGTCATAATCGATAGTGCCGGTTTCTTCTTTCACTTCATAAGCAACAGCCCTGTACAGGATACCTGATAAATTTACCGGTGAGCCGTGGGTCAGATGACCTCCATGGCTCAAATCCAGGCCTAAAATGGTGTCGCCAGGCTTTAAACAAGCCAAAAATACCGCCGCATTTGCCTGGGCACCCGAATGTGGCTGAACATTGACATATTCAGCTCCGAAAAGCTCCTTTGCCCTGTCAATGGCAAGCTGCTCAGTCTGATCCACAATCTGACAACCACCGTAATAACGCCTGCCGGGATAACCCTCAGCATATTTATTGGTCAATACACTACCCATAGCACGCATAACCTGATCACTTACAAAATTTTCCGAAGCAATTAACTCAATGCCGTGTAACTGACGTTCACGCTCCTGTTCCAAAAGATTGAATATTTTACTGTCATTTCTCATTTCTCTATAAAGTTATGTTTATATATCTATTTTAGTTATTTTAAAAAGACAAATTTAAAAATATTATAATATAATAATATCCCAATCCAAAAAAAATCGATTAAATTCTTTATTAAAAAATATTTCCCGCAAGCATTTTTTTGAAAATCATGATTTAAAAAATTTCTTTTAATATTTTTGCTATTTTTATCAGGTTCAAAACTGCTTATTAATAAAAAATCCATAAAATATGCAAAAAATAGTATTTGTTGCCTGTTTCATTCTTTACGTTCATTTCTCTTACGGAAACAATGATATGGTAATATCCAAATGGTTGACAACAGGGCCTCTTGACATGTCATATCCTGCATTCCATGACACAAAAAATGTTGAGGGCGATAAATTTACTGACAGTGATCTGCTTGTTTACGAACCCATATGCTTAAAAAACATAAAACCGTTTGAAGGCGAAGAATTCGGATGGATAAGCGGACAAACATCAAGCTGGTCCGGGCATTATGCTGATTCAAAAGATTTTATAAGCTTTGAGGCTGACATGCCGGCAACTTTTCCGCAGGTAGTTTTCATAGCAGCCTATATAGAGGCAGAACGCTGGCTGGAGGCTTCTCTTACGATAAACACCCCCCAAATGGCACAGGTTTACCTTAATGGCAATCCGCTAGGTAAAAAAACTACCGTTGAACACGAACAAGGCACTTTGGGCGAAATAACCCAAAGCCTTAAACTGGAAAAAGGTAAACACCTCTTGTTAATTAAATCACTCTATGCTCACGGCAGCAACTCCGGCTGGAAAGTCAGTGCCCGGTTAAAACCCGGGAACGGGTTTCATATAACCGATCTGAACATTGATACAAAGCCTTACCGTAGCAAGACCATTCATGATATACTTAATGGTGTCAAAGTAAGCTGGGTAAGGCCATCCCCTTCGGGAGAACTTTATGCTGTTACCTACAGTGAAGCCAAACCACCCAGGGGTGATACTGAAAGATGGGTTGAAATAAAAAATCATGATGACAATTCCATAATCCATTCATTCAAACATGCTTCTATCAGCCAATTACAATGGTTGCCTGAAAGCAGGGCGGTATCATATATTACCCGTGATAATAATAAAGCAAGCCTTCATGTGTTTGATTTTGAAAAAGGAAAGACAAAAACAGTGCTTGAAGAAATAGAACGTATGGGGAGCTATCGCTGGAGCAGCAATGAAGACTTCATAATATTTTCTGTTACTGAAGATAACACCGGTGAGCAGGGCCATATTAAACACGTTTTGGGTATGCAGGACAGGCAGCCCAACTGGCGTAACCGTTCGTTTCTCTATTATCTTGACCTGAACACAAAGGCAACTCACAGGTTGACATACGGAAACCTCTCAACCAGTATGCAAGACATAAGCCGCTGCGGAGAAAAATTATTATTCAGCCAGACAAGACCCGATTACCAGGAACGACCCTTTCATAAGCATAATATATTCCTGATGGATATAAATACGCTTGCTGTCGACACTTTATGGTCGGACAAAAAGTGGGGTGTCAGCGGGCAATTCTCTCCTTGCGGTGAATATATGCTTTTTACCGGAGGGCCAGACGCTTTCGGTAAAGCCGGCAGAAACATACCCGAAGGAATGATCGCCAACAACTATGATACTCAAGCTTATATTTATGAGCTTAAAAGCGGAAAAACAGAAAGTATAACCTTCGACTTTGACCCGTCATTAGCCGGTGCACACTGGAATTCTGTTGATAATCACATATATTTTACGGCACAGGATAAGGATAAAATCAGGTTATACAGATATAATTTCCGGCGCGACAGGTTTTCGGAAATACCAACTCCGGTTGATGTTGTTGCCGGGATAAATTATTCTTCGGATTCGCACTCAGCAGCATTTATGGGCGAAGGTATGTCAGAGCCGTCGAAAGGATATTGGCTCAATTTGCGCAACGATAAGACGCAATTATTGGAGGATACCGAAAGTGAGAATTACCGTTATGTCAGGTTTGGCGAAACCAGGGAATGGGATTATCAGACATCAGAGGGAGTGGATATATCAGGGAGGATATATTTACCGCCTGGCTTTGATGCAGAACAAACCTACCCGCTTATAGTTTATTATTACGGTGGGACCAACCCTGTATCGCGCCGTTTTGGAGGCAGATACCCTTTCAATCTCTGGGCAGGAAACGGATATGTGGTCTATGTATTGCAGCCCAGCGGCGCCACAGGTTTCGGACAAGAATTTTCAGCAGCACATGTGAATAATTGGGGAATCACTGTAGCCGGCGAAATCATTGAAAGCACCAAAGCTTTCCTTGAAGCTCATCGCTTCACAGACAAAAACAGGGTGGGATGCATAGGCGCCTCCTATGGCGGATTTATGACAATGCTGCTTCTGACACAAACAGATATCTTTACAACAGCAGTATCACATGCCGGAATAAGCTCAATTGCAAGCTACTGGGGGCAAGGATACTGGGGATATTCTTATAGTGCATTAGCAACAGCCAATAATTACCCCTGGAACAACCCGGAAATATACTTTGACCAAAGCCCTCTTTTCGGAGCAGATAAAGTAAATACACCACTACTGCTGATAACAGGCGATGAAGACACCAACGTCCCGCCGGGAGAATCAGTGCAAATGTACACAGCACTCAAAATACTCGGTAAACCTGTAGAACTCCTGAAAGTGAAAGGACAAAACCATACTATCTTAAATTATGAAAAACGAATCGAATGGAACAACGCAATCCTTGCCTGGTTTGATAAATGTCTCAAAGAACAGGATGAATGGTGGAAAGAACAATTTCCGAAAAAGAATTTTTGAAAAATTTTTATCATGAACAGAATAACATAACCTTGAAAATTAAGTACACACGTCTTAAAAATATTTCATCACATTAACCCAGTAGTGTTGCGTTGTTTTTGTTTTCAAGAAAATTCGTGCTAATAATCAACTGCTTATAAGCTTAAAAAATCAAAATGTTTTTGAAATCAAAAAATCCTAAAGTACTTTACAACTCTTGCAGTAATTGGTTTCAGAACACATGATTGGATGACAACGCAACGCTAATGATCAATGACTATTAATAATTAATGAAATTCTTATAAAAATGCCTTTGAATTTAACCGTAAAGATAGATGATGATTCGGGTTTTTGTTTTGGAGTGGTTGAAGCCATCAATAAGGCTGAAAAAAAGCTTGAGCAGGGCGTTGAGCTATATTGTCTGGGTGATATTGTTCACAATGACGAGGAGATCAACAGGCTTAAGAAAAAAGGAATTAAGATGATAAACAAAAAAGAGTTTGCTGATCTGAAAAACAAAACTATTCTTTTCCGTGCTCATGGTGAACCTCCCGAAACATACGAAACAGCAAAAAAAAACAACATTAAGGTTATAGATGCATCATGTCCTATAATCAAAAAGCTTCAGGAAAACATCAAAAAGTCATATGACAATAATGAAAACATCATTATATATGGCAAGCCGAATCATCCTGAGGTGATTGCACTGAACGGACAGATAGACAATAAAGGCATAATAGTTCAGAATACCGAAATGGTTGATATGCAACAGATACCCCGGAAAATCACTTTATACAGTCAAACAACCCAATCTCTTGATGGTTTTTATGAACTTGTAAGGTTCATGAAAAGCAAAGGCAAGAACGTCAAAATAAAAGACACCATTTGCAGAAGCGTTTCCGATCGTCGCTTGCAACTTGAAAAGTTTTGCAACAATTATGACAAGATCATTTTTGTTGCAGATACCCGGTCAAGCAACGGCAAGGTGCTTTATGAACTTTGTAAAAGGGTCAATCCTGAAACATATTTTGTGAGCAACACCAAAGATATTGATCACAGATGGTTTAAGCCCCTTGAAACTGCGGGTATTACAGGCGCTACATCAACGCCGGGATGGCTTATGGAAGAAGTGAAAAATTATCTTGAAAACATTTGATAAGATCAGGTATATTACTCTTCCGAGAATTCTATCAACATTTTGCGATATATATTGAACACATTGGCGCGTGAAACAAAACCAAGGTATTTTCCTTTATCTACAACAGGCAGATTCCACAATCCGGTATCCCTGAACTTTCTCATTACCGTATCCATATTGTCATCTCTCGACACGGTCTCAGGCGGCTGAACCATCATGTTGCGCACTATCAGAACATCATATTTTGATTTGTCGAACATTATTTCGCGAATATCATCAAGGGGTACCAGACCGAGGAAATTATTTTCATCGTCAATCACAGGGAAGATATTTCTTTGTGACTTTGCAATGATCTTGATCAATTCGCCCAGGGTTTGTTCGGGTTTAACCGTTTTCAGGTCTGTTTCGAGCACATTTTCAACTTTCAGCAATGTCAGCACGGCCTTATCTTTATGGTGTGTTATTAACTGCCCTTTTTGAGCAAGTTTTTTGGTATACAGCGAGTGGGGCTGAAAATACACAACGGTAAGATACGATATTGATGCTGTAATTATAAGTGCTATAAACAGTTCATAACCACCGGTTATTTCGGCTATGAGAAAAATAGCAGTAAGCGGTGCATGTATCATACCAGCAATCAGGCCTGCCATTCCAACAAGTGCGAAATTACGTTCCGATATTGTTATCCAGTTCCAGTAATTGAGCGTACGGGCAAAGATAAAACCTGTAATACTTCCCATAAACAAGCTGGGTGCAAAAACTCCCCCGACACCTCCGCTGCTGAGCGTTAATGATGTGGCCAGGGCTTTAAAAAGCAATACAAAAGCCAAAAATCCGAGAAAAAAAAGACCGGTATGGTCAAGAAACCTGCTAAAAATGCTCTCTTCCAGCAGTTGATGTGGATTCCCCGACAATAACGAACGCATGGCAGTATAGCCTTCGCCGAATAACGGGGGGAATAGAAAAACCAGCAAGCCAACAAGCAACCCGCCAATCAAAACTCTCTTATATATACTTTTTATCCTTTTTGCCAGGGCTTCTATTTTTTCATTTACCCATGAAAAGTACAAAGACACAAGCCCGGTAACTATGCCCAACAAAACATAAAAAGGTATGTTGCCGTAGTTGAAGGGGTCGGAAAGAGTAAAATAGAACTCAATTTGTTCGCCCAGGAAAATTGCCGAAAAAATCGTTCCTGTTACGGTAGCTATGAGAAGCGGTATTATAGAAGAAAGGGTCAGGTCAAGCCTGAGCACTTCCAGGGCAAATATAAGACCTGCTATTGGAGCTTTAAAAATTGCTGCTATGGCGGCGGCAGCGCCACAACCTACAAGCATAACGGTACGCTTGAAGCCAAACCTGGCCGTTTGTGCTATGTTAGACCCTATAGCCGCACCGGTCGAAACAATCGGTGCCTCCATACCTACCGACCCGCCAAAACCACTTGTAAAAGCACATGATACGACAGATGAATAAGTGTTGTGTAACTTCATTACCCCTTTATTGCAAGATATGGCGTATAATATCCGCGACACACCATGACTGATATCTTCCCTGACAAATCTGCCTACATAAATAACGGTTATCAATATACCTGCCAAAGGAAAAATCAAAAACAACCAATTCTCATTATAAGCACCTGAAATGCCGCGTACCCAACCCTCAAAATAGTGTACTGCAGTCTTCAAAACAACAGCTGCAACAGCAGCCAATATGCCGATTATAACACACAAAAAAAGTATGAAATGCTTGTCGGCTATGTGCTTACTACGCCAAATATGAAACCTGTCTAATGGGGTTGTCTTGTTCATTAAAATAAATAATTAATACCCGGTATTGCAAAAAACGGTGCTAATTTCCGAAAAACAAAAGATATTTGAAAATAAAGAGGAGTTATTTTTGAAAATAATTGTTGAATGGTTTTTCGTATAGTTCAATCCTTAAATTGTTGCCCGTTACGCTTTAAATTCACTCATTTCTGTTAAATACGTATTGGAGTATGTTAGCTCCCATGCGCAATGCTTTAAGTCTTATCTCTTCGGGGTTTCCATGAACTTTATGGTCTTCCCAGCCGTTGCCAAGATCAGATTCATAACTGTAGAACAGCACCAGTCTTCCTTCATAAATAATACCAAATCCTTGCGGCGGTTTTCCGTCGTGTTCATGTATCTTCGGCAATCCTTCGGGAAAAGAAAAAGCCTGATGATATAGAGGATGCGAATAAGGCAGTTCTATCAGTTCATGATCGGGAAAGACCTTTTTAATTTCGCGCCTGAAAAACGGATCAAGCCCGTAATTGTCATCAACATGTAAAAAGCCGCCGCCTTTCATATAGTTGCGCAGGTTTTCCACATCGCTTTGCGTGAAATGAACATTCCCATGCCCGGTCATATAGACATAAGGATAACTGAAAATATTTTGACTTCCCGCCTCCACTGTCGGAATGTTGCTGCTTATATCAGTGCCTATGTGTTCAT
Organism: Bacteroidales bacterium; assembly: GCA_003559855.1. GTDB lineage: Bacteria > Bacteroidota > Bacteroidia > Bacteroidales > UBA7960 > PUKZ01. The sequence goes on along the minus strand of PWJZ01000003.1, from coordinate 8,392 downwards.
TGGCAAATTCAACGAGATTGGGCAATGCCGTAGGATTACTGTACCAATCACCCCCTCCGCCATATTTCAACAAAGCAATCTGATAATTCTGCCCCGACAACATAACAGGTATTGCAGCTGACATAATTATTAATACTAATGATTTTATCATAAATCTCTTTATATGCATAATTACAACAATTGGTTAATGGTATTTACCTGTATGCAGGCTGCAATAGCAGCAGTTTCAGTTCTCAAACGATGTTTTCCCAGTGATATTGCTTTAAACCCTTTCGAACAGGCTAAAAGTATCTCCTCTTCTGAAAAATCGCCTTCCGGACCCATTATTATAATCACATCCGTTCCGGGAGTGCAAACATCAAAAAGCCTTTGCTTGTCACCTTTGCCGCAATGAGCTATAAAATGATCGCCTGTTCTTGTATTATTTATTAAATCCGAAAATTTCGTTAAAGGTTTCAATACCGGCATATAGGCTCTGCATGATTGTTTCATGGCAGATACAATATGTTTTTCCAGCCTGGCGGGTTTTATTATCTTTCTTTCCGAATATTCACATAATAAAGGTATGATAACATCTATGCCACATTCCGTTGCTTTTTCCAAAAACCATTCAAAACGGTTAATAGATTTGGTTGGTGCCAAAGCAATATGTAATTTATACGGTCTTTTGCCATAATTATGTAAAACATGAGTTATTTCAACAAGACATGCTTTGGGGTCAGCTTTAACAAGACGAGCTTCACACAACATTCCTCTGCCGTTTGTGATAAGCATTTGTTCGCCTTCTTTCATCCTGAGCACTCTAACACAATGGTGCGATTCATCCTGGCTTAAAACGGCCATGTTCTCTTCAAGATCGGGTTCATAAAACATGTTCATATTAAAAAAAATTTATTATGTTCGCTTCGTTGTCAAAAATAAATTAAAAACAATCATATTACAAAACCTATAACGATTATATTTTACCCTTTAACTATTATTTACAAAACAAAAAACATGTTTTTCTGTTAGACTTTCATAACCCTTAAAACACTTTTTATGCATAAGTTTTTAAGCATAGTAAATCATCGTGATTTTGTCCTTTCGCTTTCTGTTGTTGTTGGTTTACTTTTAGGGGAAAATTCGCGTTTTTTGGCTGATATATCTTTATATACATTGATGCTTGCGATGGTAGCAGCAACTATCAAATTCTCATTCAAAGCCTGGAAAAACCCCTCAAACCTGTTTAAGCCACTTGCAGGCTCTTTTTTACTGCATTATGTGATATATGGTATTGTAACTCTTACGATAGCATGGTTATTATTTTATAACACCGGCAGGGAAGCAATATGGATCGGATTCGTAATTATAGCTGCGTCACCGCCCGGGCCGGCAGTAATACCATTTTCGGCTATGCTTAACGGCGATAACAACTATTCCACTACCGGACTTTTTGGAATGTACATGCTGGCAATGATAATAACTCCGGCTATTTTATTTGTTTTTATAGGTACTTCACTGATCTCGCCTTATATGATTTTTTTGATTTTGATACAGTTAATAATTATTCCACTTATTATCAGCCGGTTTTTAAGGCATCCAAAAATATTATCTCATGCTCAAAAAGCAAGCGGCACCTTGATAAAATGGTTGTTCTTTCTGGTAATAACACCTATAGTGGGCATGAACAGGTCTGTCCTGTTTAATGAACCTGCCATTTTGGCCATAATAGCCTTGGTCTTGTTTACTACTATGTTCTTACTGGGATTTCTTTATAATATTTTGGCCGTTAAGGCGGGTTTTAAAAAGCCTGTAATTATAAGCAGCACATTCATGCTTACCATAAAGAGTGCCGCTTTTGCGGCTGTAGTCTCTTTCAGGTTTTTCGCCGATGAGCCGGTTGTAGCTATGCCTGCAGCAGTGCTTAGTGTTTTTCTTATCCTGTTTGCAATTTTTTATTCGCTCTTCGTTAAATATATATTGAATAAAATCCTGAAACAGTGATTGACCGGTTACCGAAAAAATTGGTAAAAAATGAGTTGAAAAAATATTCACCCATCGTGTTTTGCATCTATTTTTATATTTTTTTCAGACCAGAGGAGATATAAAGACCCTGCAAGCAGACTGAGCATACAAATAACGAAAGCAGCAGTAAAACCCCATGTTTGATAGAAAAACATTCCTATAAGCGGTGCAAACAAAGAGCGTAAACCAACCATAGAAAGGTGTGTTGACTGATAAAGTGCTGCTTCCTCTTTTCTGCAAAAATATGACGAGCCAATACTCCATAATAGTGCCATAGTTGCAGCAAACACAGAATGGAATATAATGTAGAAGATCAGGGTATAATACAGGGTAATACCTGAAATTTCAATATATGCAGGGATCCATTGAGTTAACGTGAGTGCCAGAATATACAACATCATCGCAATAAAAGAAACAGCTGCAAATCGTCGTGGGTCAATATTCCCTATTATTTTCCCAAATAACGGGATAAGCATAATAGCTATTATATTGTATGAATTTTTATAAAAAGCAACACTGGTATAGTTTAACCCTAACGCTTTATCGAAAAATATGGTGATTACCGATACTGATGCCATAAAACCAAAACCATATAACATAAAGCCAGCCTGAAAATCAAGAAAAGGCCTGTTCCTGGTAAGGGTACCCGTCATTCTTGCAAATGAGTTTTTTACCATCTGCCAGTAGGATTGTTTTGCAGGTATAACCTTGTTTTCATTATCACCAATCAACGAAAGAAGAAACACCGATATAATACCCAAAACACCGATCAGGGGAAAGACATACACAAAGGCAAAATGGTCTTTATCAAGAAGCAATCCATATCCGAAAGTAACTGCCAGGGTTATTATTTTCTTTAACATTGTTGCCCAGGAGTATAGCCTGCCAAAATTTTCATGGCGGTAGGCCTGTTTTAATATAAGGTTAATAGTAGGAAATATTATAGGATTAGCGAGGAAATATATGAGGAAAACAGCAAGAAAAATATAGTGATATATTGGTTGTTCGACGATCGCATCGTAGGAACGGGGGAAAAAAAGCAAAAAAATCATCGGCATACGGGTGATTATTGCCGTAATTCTCAACAATCGCCGCCGCCTGCGTATTCGATCGGTAAAAGCATTGAAAAGCACCAAAAACAAAAATACCATCATGCTAAACTGGAAAAGAACACTTAACTGATAACCCGTACCTTGTAAACTTTTAATAAAAACAAACTCGTTTAGCGCAATGACACCTGCCAGGATACCCTCAATGAAAGAATATGCAAGATGAAGCCGTAACGTACTGCGTTCCTCTCCATTTAAGCTTTTCAGAAAACTCAACCTCATTTTGAATCCAAATTTGCCATGCAAATATATATAAGACTATCAATATGATTTTACAACAACCACAATTTTACAGACACCGGTTTCAAATGTTAATAACTTTCATCAGCCTGGTTTTGCACATAACATAAATCCTTTTTCGCAAATTTAATCTATGTTGCTGACAAGTAATATTAAGCAAATTAAACATGCCGGGTAAGCCATTAAGGATTAATAACAGAAAAGCAAGAACCGGATTATTTCCGGATTATCATATTGTACCGGGGCTAAAGCGCCGATTCTGATTTTTTTGTTTATAACATTTACCGGAAAAAATCGTATAATTTAGTATTATATGGCGTTTTTTTTTAACAAATTATTATTTTTGCTACGGAAATAATCAAAACAAATATTATTTAAAAATTGTTAAAAAACATACCGGTCACGGCATACATTTTGCAGTAAATAAAAAAATCATTACCTTTGTTTTTGAAAAGGAATAAAACAATAGAAATATTTAGTATAATACATATCTTTAAACTTATTTATTAACAAAAAATGGAGGTTTTCTATAGGTAAAACTGTTACTCTTGTTCAACAATATAAGGAGGCCATTTTATGAGTGACCATGTTATTAACGATCAGGAGTTAATTCGCCAGTTTATAGAAGGTAACCATGATTCTTTGGAAAAGCTGATCAAGAAACACCAAAGGAAGATATTTTCCTATATCTTGATCATAGTTAAGAATAAACATCTTGCCGAAGATATTTTTCAGGACACTTTCATTAAGGTAATAAACACTTTGCGTAGTGGTGCCTACAATGAGGAAGGTAAGTTTCTGCCGTGGGTAATGCGAATAGCACATAACCTTGTAATAGATTACTTCAGGAAATCGAAACGTATGCCTGTTCATGAGAACAGCGAAGAATATGATATTTTCGAAACATTGAATATGTTTGAAAATACGGTGGAAGATAAAATGGTAGTAAACCAGATCCATTCCGATATTAAAAAGCTTATTGAATATCTGCCTGAAGAGCAGAAAAAAGTGCTTATTATGCGCCATTACCGCAATATGAGCTTTAAGGATATTGCCGAGCAAACCGATGTAAGCATTAATACAGCCCTGGGGCGAATGCGTTACGCTCTTATCAACCTGAGAAAAGTGATTGAAGAAAAAGAAATCATTCTTACAACCTGACACCATATTAGGTTGACAGGTTGATGCGTTGACAGGTTGATGCGTTGACAGGTTGATGCGTTGTCAGGTTGATGCGTTGTCAGGTTGATGCGTTGTCAGGTTGATGCGTTGTCAGGTTGATGCGTTGTCAGGCCTTCCACCGAAAGGGGTGTAAAAGCAAACGATACTGGGTTGGTGAGTTTTAATGCCTGTATAAATAAAATTAACTTACTTTTGCAGCGTAATCTGTTGATTGGATTACGTTTTTTTGTTGTCGCAAACGAGATTTTTTAATTATTATATCTTGATTGCCATTGAAAAAGTTACAAAATATTTCACTTAAGCCATACAACACTTTCGGCATTGATGTTAAAGCAAAGCAAATGCTTATTATTCAAGACATCTATGAGTTAAGTGATGCCTTTGAACATATCTTTGCAACGGGCAGTCCATGGTTGATTTTGGGAGGCGGAAGCAATGTTTTATTCACTAAAGACTATAACGGTACCATAATCAAGCTATCCATAAAAGGAACACAAGTTCTTGAAAAGACCGCCGGACAAGTTTTTATCAGGGTTTATTGCGGTGAAATCTGGGATGATTTCGTAGATTTTTGCGTCAATAACAATTGGGGAGGGCTGGAAAACCTGTCGTTAATACCGGGTAATGTCGGTGCCGGACCAATTCAAAACATAGGCGCCTACGGTAAAGAACTAAAAGACCATTTTTACAGCCTTGAAGCTATGGAAGTAAAATCAGGAACTATCCGTCAGTTTAATGAAAGCGACTGTGCATTTGATTATAGAAACAGCATCTTTAAGACAAAGCTCAAAGACAAATATGTAATATGTTCGGTTATCTTTAAATTGGATATGACCAACAAGATAGAAAGAAGCTACAAAGAATTAGATGAATATTTAACAAAAAACGATCTCGCGTCTCCTACCATCAAAGATATGCGCAGAGCAGTAATTCAAATTAGAAAAAGTAAGCTGCCTGACCCGAAACACCTGGGCAACGCAGGCAGCTTCTTTAAAAACCCTGTTATTTCAATACAAAGCTTCGGGGAGTTAAAAAGAAAATACCCTCATTTACCAGCCCATAAACATAAAAACGGTTATATGAAAATCCCGGCAGGCTGGCTGATAGAACAAGCGGGCTGGAAAGGCTACAGAAAAGACGATGTTGGAGTCTATGAAAAGCAAGCTTTGGTCATTGTAAATTATGGAAACGCAAAAGGAAGCAATGTTGTGGATATGGTTAATAAAATTACCCAAAGTGTTTACGAAAGGTTCGGCATAAAACTCGAACCCGAAGTCAACATTATTGAATCTTGACTTTTAATCTGTTTTAATTATTAACCTGCTAAAATATATTTTGTCCTCACGGGGGCTTCCAGACAAGTACAAAGTTACTGAGTTGTAAAAGTATTATGATTTAGTGTAATCTGTTCAATGCCTCTGAAATCACAAGAAAAAAAATTTTACAAAGCCTCGAAATGCGCCAGATTATTCTTGATATAACCCAGTGCTTTGTTGCCTTTTTGGCAGAAAAATAAATTGTTCGTACAACAGCGATTTTCTTAAATATTTGCACAATTGTTTTAAATATGCAACCTTTGCAAAGGGTTTATTTAAATTTTGAAATATGAAAAGAATTGAACTAATTGCAATACTCATTACAGGCATATTGATCATTTTACGATTGATCTTCGGTACTTTCTTCAATGCCTCGCTTATGATAATGCTTGTATTGCTGTCAATATATTATTTGTGGTTCGGATTTTTCCTTTTTAATAATATAAGCCACGATCAACTCTTATCAAGGAATGTACGAAACAAGTTCAATATTTTCAATATTTCAAGCAGCATAATCATGGGAGTGGTTTATTCATTTACTATTATTTCAATAATGTTTGCCCTTTTCTTCTATTCCAGGATGAACCTGATGCTTGGCTTTTCTTTTTTTATCATCTTTTTATCTTTGGTTTTTTCGGTTATTTACGACAAATATTATCATGTAGACAGGAATTATTTATCACAGTTTTATATTCGTTCGGCTACATATGGAATTATTTGCCTGTTTCTGTTGTTGACACCTGTTGAAAAACGTGCTGAAGTTTTGTTTCACGATCATCCGGAATTCATTGAAGCTTATAAAAACTATCGTGAAAACCCTGAAGATCCCGAAGCTGAAGAAGAACTGAGAAAGCAAAGGAACAGGTTCAGATAGATAGCAGGCAGTCTGCGGCCAGCAGTCCACAGCCGGTTTAAGTAAGGGGTGCAATTATTTTAATTGTGGCCCCCAAGGTTAAACATTTTTTATTATTGAACTTTTTTCTGCATTTTTGCAGTTTACAGCTATTCTTTTAATAATTATTCAGCTGTGAAAAAAAGCAAAACTCTGAGTATCATAATTAGTGTTTTAAGTTATTTGCCGGCTATATTTATTGGTTACCTGGCATTTCATAATATAGCGCCGGGAATGCATTTTCTGCTCAAACTTCTTATAGCCGATCTTTGTGCTACCTTTTTTATTTTCCTGGCATCTGTTTTTTTTAATAACTCAAGCATGTATGATCCGTATTGGAGCGTGAAACCTATGGTGTTTGCTTTTGTTTATCTTTTTGAGCTGGGTGCAGAAAATGCCGGAATTGTTCAATGGTCTGCTTTCGCTCTACTGCAGCTTTACGGGTTACGTTTAACAAGCAATTTTTACAGGGATTGGCCGGGTTTAAAACATGAAGACTGGAGATATGTGGAGTTTAGAAATAGATTTCCACGATCATACTGGCTGGTTAGCTTGTTTGGAATTCATCTCTTCCCTACCATAATGGTTTATTTAGCTTGCCTGCCCCTTTATAGTATTTTTATTTTCCATGCAAGTTTAAGCGCGAATTCGGCTCTACTATTATCAGGAATTATTGTTTTGGCCGGTTCTGTTGTTTTGGCTTTTGTAGCTGACGAACAAATGAGAAATTTTCGCAAAAAACCGGAAAATAAGGGTAAACATATGATCAGTGGGCTTTGGAAGCATAGCCGCCATCCAAACTATCTCGGAGAAGTTTTAACCTGGTGGGGCCTTTACCTGTTAGCATTATCCTTAAGTTTTGAGATGTGGTACCTGGGTGCAGGTGCTTTAGCAGTTAATCTTATGTTTATATTCATAAGCTCCCCGTGGCTTGACAAAAGATCCCTTAAAAGAAGGGAAAACTTTCAGGCATATATGGATAAAACCAGGATGCTTCTGCCTTTTCCCAAATAAAAAAACCCTTCAATGCAAAACCCTTAAACCGGGAAAATAACTTTTCAGGCAAGAAAGAATCTCATACAGATAATAATCTTATCAGCTTATTTTTAAATCATCAATAATAGCATCAATCTTTTTTTGTAACATATCATCTGTTGATTTAAAATTCTCAGGTACGTCCAGCTTTCCTTTTACAGAAAAATAAAATTTTATCTTTGGTTCGGTTCCTGAAGGACGCATGGTTATTTTGCTGCCGTCATCAAGAAAAAGCTGCAGCACGTTTGACTTGGGTAGCTTAACCTCCTCTTCCCCGCCCGTTTTTATGTAATTGTGCTTCTGATAATGGTAGTCAATAATTTCCGCAACATCAGTTCCGGCAATTTTTTCAGGTGGATTGTTACGGAAGTTATTCATCATATTTTGAATCTCTTCACCTCCTTCTTTGCCTTTCTTGGTTATGGAAATCAGCCTTTCCTGGTAAAGCTCAAATTTAATATAAATATCAATCAGCAATTCATAGAGAGTTTTTCCTTGTTCTTTTGCCCATGCTGCTGTTTCAGCTATAACGCAACAGGATATAATGGCATCTTTATCGCGCACAAAATCACCTACCAAATATCCGTAGCTTTCTTCACCACCACCTATGAACT
>PWJZ01000053.1 GCA_003559855.1 Bacteroidales bacterium | reverse complement strand
TAACCATGTTTTCAGCCGGCAGATATCCATCTTTGGTAACCAGGTAGCTGTAAAAGCCTACTTCAACATTTTCTATTACCACCTGTCCGTCACTATCGGTTGTATAGTCCGTTTCATCGAAAGTAACTACGGCATCTTCCACGGCAACACCATCGGAATCCTCAACGATAAAGGTAACTATACAAAGATCATCGGTTCCTTCGGTAAGCGTGATTTCTTTCATAACATCCTCGTCAATAACTTCCACCACACCGAATTTGGTTATATAACCGTCTTTTGCGATGGAGTAGGGGTGTTCGCCAACCACTACATCTTCAATAACGTATTCACCCGGTTCGTATTCAACGTAATCCAGTGTAACGACAGCATCGGTTATTGGCTCACCTTCTTCGTCAACAACGTCAAAAGTAACGGTGTAGGCTTCAAATAAGAGTGTAACTTCCTTGTAAACGTTATTATCTACCGCAAGCAGGTCTTCAAAGGTGAAGAAGCCTTCTTTTGATACGGAATATGGGTAAATTCCGGTTTCAACGTTTGGTACATAAACATTACCGTTAGCATCAGTTGTATAGTCTTTTTCATCGAAAGTAATTACTGCTCCGCCGATCGCATTGCCTTCCACGTCTTCTACTTTGAATACCACCGGATAAGTGTCGGTTTCGCCTTCTTCGAGCACTACATCTACGGTTATATCTTCATCTATGATCTCCGTTTCCCCGATCTTGGTTTTGTAACCTTCTTTTGCCACTGAGTATAAATATTCGCCGTAAATAAGATCTCCGATGACATATTCACCCGGTTCGTATTCTACATCATTCAATTGTATCACCGCATCGGTTATTGCGTTTCCTTCTTCATCTTCAACCTCAAATGTAACGGTAAACATTGCGAGCTCCATTACAACCTCAATGGTAGTTTCTTCTTCAACGGTGATTTCTTCTTCTACAGTAACGTATCCTGCTCTTTCTACCTTGTATTCGTATGTTCCCGATGTAATTTCTTCAAAGACATAATCTCCCTGTGGGTTTTCAATACCGGCGAATGTAACTGTTGCGTCGGTTATTTCATTTTCTTCTTCATCGGTAATTTCAAATATAACTGTAAACGGCAGGTCGAGTAGATTAAGTGAGGCATAAACGTCGAGTCTTCCGCTTCCGAGCATACCTTCAAAATATGGTGAGTTGTATTGATAGATATCGGGATTAGCGCCGTTTTCCATTATTTCCTGCAGTTCGTCGCGGGTAAGTTCGCCGTATGCATATGAAACGACTAATGCTGCACCGCCTGAAACATGTGGTGCTGACATAGATGTGCCTGATTTCCATGAGTAGTTATGACCTGTTTCGGTTGATAATACGTCGGATCCCGGCGCAATAATATCAATCCATGGTCCGTAATTGGAGAATCCGGATTTATGTCCGAGCCGGTCGTGGGAAGCTACAGCAAAAGTTCCTACGTAGTATGCAGGATATCTTGCAAAATTAGCGTTGCTATTGCCTGCTGAAAACACTGTCAATCCGCCGTCCAGTGCATCGCCGCCGCCATGTTCGTTAAAATAATCAATACCATCTTTTGCCCATGCGGGGAAATAGCCTCCTGACGTGAATCCCCAGCTGTTTTGGTTTATTGCGGCGCCGTTATCGGCGGCGTATATACATCCGGGCAAAAATCCGTAAGCATTTCTGTCTATTGTCATGCACCTGACACCATCGTCGGCGCCACTGCCACCGGCTAAACCTGCAACTCCAACATTGTTGTTTGAAACAGCGCCCACAGTCCCGCCAACATGTGTGCCGTGGCTGCCCGGCGAAGTTCCGGTTCCCTGCGGACCTATGTTTTCCCACATGTTGCCTGCTAAATCGGGATGAGTGAACTCCATCCCGCTGTCCATAATTGCAACGATAACATCGGGATTACCCGTTTCAATTTCCCATGCAAGTTCGGCATTACAATCCATCCCCGGCAAACCACCCATTTGACCGGTGTTATTGAAATGCCACTGTTGGTTGTACATAGGGTCATTCGGAGACCAGCCCCTTTCAGGACAATCCTGTTCTGCAGGATGGCTTTCAACAGGCTTGTCAACCTCTTTTTTCAATACCGGTTCGGCTAATTTTACTTCATCGAGTTCTTCAAACTCTATGAAAGCTTTTATTATATCAGCCTCATCATCAAGCCTGAGCTCATACCAAAGATGAAACCCCCATTCCCTGTGTCTTTCCTTATATTGAAGCGATGCCTCTGATATTTTGTAAAGCCCTTCCAGCATTGGCTTGTATTCATATACCCCGTAAATTTCGTTGAGCTCATCCAACACTGAAATGCCCGTTTTAACATGGTTGTCGTCGGTCACTTTAAAAACAATATTTTCCAAAGTGTTTTCAAAATCACGGGCAAATTGTATCCTTAGTTGACCCGGATGATAAGCACCTTCCGGCAGAGTTCTCATATCAAGGGGAAAAGTGCCGGCGGTATTGATCCGGTCATTTTCAGTTTCGATCTGAGAATCACCGTGAAATTTTTCCGCATCAATGCCTTGAGCATTGATGCCGGCAGTTAAGCCTGCAAAAACAGTGCAAATAATAAAATTGCAAATAAATATTCTAAGTTTGTTCATAACAGTTGTTGAAAATTTAGTTAATAAAAAATGTTCATTGTCTGCTTATTATCGTATTGATTAATAATATATTTTAAAATGATACCAGGTAATATATTTTCTGTCTGATCTTTTAACAATTATGGTTATTGATTGAAATTAAGCAAGAAGATTATTGTTTATATAGTTTAAATACGGTTGATCGTTGTTTACTGGTTGCATTGAATAAGATGTTCTATAATAAAAGATCATTTTGTGTTTAAAAAAAAAAGATGAAGCCGTTGAGCATGGAGCAAACCTGCTCCATGCTCTCAGCCCCATTATTTATCGTGTTACCTGTACGCGTTTTGTTACAACACTTTCGGTAGTGTGTATCTGCATAAAGTAAATACCTGTATTAAGATTGCTCACATTAATTTCGGAGCGTAACGCATCAACGGAAATTTTTAATATCACCTGACCGCTGATATCTATCAGTCTTATCTGTTTGATGGTTTCGCTTGATTTAACGTAAAATTTGTCACGCGCAGGGTTTGGAAATACCGACAATTCAGTATCATCCGGTGTGAAAACATAGGTGTCAATATCCATTACTACTTTTACAAAAACGTTCTCATCAACAGTCATTTCATCTTCAACGTTGAAGAATCCATCTCTTTCTACCTTGTATTGATATGTTCCTGTTTTTATATCTTCAAATACGTAGTCTCCCGGATCATTTACCATATCATCGAATGTAATGACCGCATCTGTTATTTCACTGCCATCTTTACTTTCAACTTCAAATGTTACAATGTAAGCTGCTATCATGTTAACATCCACAGTAACATCTTCTTCCACTTCAACCTGATCTTCAACATCGAAATATCCATCTTTTTCAACTTTGTAATCATACGTTCCGGCTTCAAGGTCTTCAAACACATAATGCCCCGGATCGTATTCGATACCGTCGAAAGTTATGACAGCATTGGTTATTGTACTACCGTCATCACCGGTTATTTCAAATGTAGCCACATAAGCTGCGGTCATTGTAATCTCTACGGTAATATCGTCCGTAACGTTAACCACGTCTTCAACACTGAAGAATCCGTCTTTTTCAACCTTGTATTCGTATGTTCCTTCCTCGATGTCTTCCAACACATATTTTCCCGGCTCGTATGATTTGCCATCGAAAGTAATAACGGCATTTTCAATTTCATCACCTTCTTCGTCTGTTATTTCAAAAGTTACGGTATAGGCATGTGTTTCGGGATATAATGTAACGTCTTTGGTAATATCGCCATCCACGGTAATCATATCCTCAATTGGGTAGTATCCTTCTTTTGTAACGGAATAGCTGTAATAACCAACTTCAACCTCTTCTATTACTACCTGTCCGTTGCTGTCGGTTGTGTGGTCTTCTCCGTCGAAAGTAACTATTGCTCCGGCAATACCGGCATTACCTTCATCAATTACGTTAAAGGTAACGCTGCAGGGGTCGTCCGAGCCTTCAGTGAGTATTACCTCTTCGGAAATATCTTCATCAATAACTTCAACAACACCGAATGCGGTTATGTAACTATCTTTGGCGACGGAGTAAGGGTGTTCGCCAGCCTCAACATCTTCAATAACGTATTCACCCGGTTCATATTCAACATAATCGAATGTTATAACAGCATCAGCCACGGGATCGCCTCCTTCGTCTATGACATCAAAAGTAACAAGGAAGGATTCGAGCTTCATTATAACATCAATGTTAACGTTCTTATTTATACCGATCAACTCTTCGACTGTCAGATAATCTTCTTTGGTTACTGTGTATTCATATATTCCTTCTTCAACGTTGGGTATCCACACATTACCGTTGGCATCGGTTGGGTAATCTTTTTCATCAAAGTTAATTATTGCTCCTAAAATAGCATTTCCTTCTTCATCGGTAACCTTGAAAATAACCGTATAAGTATCGGTTTCTCCTTCTTCGAGAACTATCTCTACTGTTACGTCTTCGTCGATTATTTCGACATCTCCGACAACTGTTTTGTAACCTTCTTTAGCTACCGAATAAATATATTCGCCTACAAAGATTTCTTCGATGACATATTCGCCCGGGTCATATTCAACATTGTCTAAAGTAACTACGGCATCGGCTACCGGGTTGCCGTTTTGATCTTCAACCTCAAAAGTAAGTGTAAAAGTACCGTGGGTAATTTCGATTTCATCGTTGATATATGTTACTTTGTTAAATCCGGTAATAGCGAGAGTCATCATACCGATTTCTTCGAGGGGATCGAAAGTGATTTCTGCGGTATTATTTTCGGCTATGTCAGTACCGACTATTTCCACTTCTCCTTCTTCATTGATCATTGTAAGGGCTGCTGTGGCGCCATCATCTACATTTGTAACCGTGAATGACTCGTCGCCTATCCAGAGTTCGGTCGGGTATTCTGCTTCAAAAGGTGTCGGCACGTCGGTTCTTACCATCAGTGTCGGGTCTCCGAACAATATCCATGTTTCGTGTGTGTTAATTCCTGTACCTCCGTATTGGGGTATCATAAACATGCTTCCGTTTGCGGATACTCCGCCGTATGTTCTTTTTACCGTGCTGCCATGTACAATGCTTTCTTCCGTAAGGATGCTTACCATTTCATCCTGTCCACACATAGGTGGCTGCCACGGCTGGTTGATGGTTGCAGCCATCATTCCAATGGCGCCTGTGGGTTCGCCGTCGTGTGTTGCTCGCAGCCAGGCTTCGGCGAAACAAGTTTGATTAACAAAAGCGCCGTTTACACAGGCTACTGAAGTAATGTAAGGAAGCCTGCCTACGTTCGTAAGATGGTTGTTGACGTGAAACATGCTGTAATTGGCAACGCTCCAGCCGGTAACTGAACCGTGATTACAGAAATTGATGGCAGAAACACCGTCATTGATATGTCCTGAAATTATGGCGGCGGAAGTGCTGTATCCGGTTCCGTCATAACAGCTGTGAACTTCATCATAAGTGAAGTTAAGCAACGTATCTTTGATAAAATTCATGTGCTGAATATCGGATTCTCCGTGATGCCCCATGCCGGCGCCTTCATT
>PWJZ01000109.1 GCA_003559855.1 Bacteroidales bacterium | reverse complement strand
TAGACCAGATCAATGAAGCAATAAGAATGATGCTTCCCGATATTAACTCAGGCAAGAAGCCGGATGTTGAAGCGATATCAAAAAAGACTGGTGTGGATGCAAAAACACTTAATGATCTGGTTCAGGATGTTTTGAACAGGAATAAGTGATTAACCGAGGCATAAAAAAACGAATTCGCAATTACCTTCAAACTCTCTAATATAACTACTTTGTAAGTTGTTGTTATTCAAGAGACTGTTTTGCCCAATAATGAGGGGCTCATTATTTTACCTTGTCGGTAAATTTACCACAGCGCCTATTACACCATAATGGAACATAGAGAAGGTATATAATTTTTCGATGTCGGCACCTCCTTCAAGAATTCTGTAACCTGCTTTTAGCGTTATGATATCAGAGACGTCATAATTAAAAGCCAGTAACACATCTTCTGCCCTGCCTGAGTGAGCAGCCAATGCATCACCTTCCAGGGTTACCCCTATATTGTCGGCAGGTTGCCAATAAACACCGAAGTTGATAAGAGGAACAGCACCAAAATCTGTTTTTTTTGCATCCAGGTTGCCTTGTTGCAGGCCTATAAAAGCATCTCTGACCTTTATGGTCAAGCCTAAAGCTATATTAATATTTTCACGGCACAAAAGATTATACCTGTAAGTTGCCCGGTATGAGTTAAACTTATATGTGGCAAGTATTGGGGTTGCAGAAGGGAATGTTTTTCCAAAAAACTCCACATCAGAGTCGATTTCACCTTCGTATTTAACGGTAAGCGGTGCATACAAAGCAAGTATTTCGCTGCCTTCACCAAACTTGTATCCAAAAGTTATTCTTGCAAACAAGCCAGGTGATGAACCCAGGTCATCGGGAAAAGAAATAAAAGTGCCGGTTGAGCCGGGTATTCGCACATCGTTATAACCCGTCACAACCACACCTGTTTCGACGTCAAGCTTAAACTGGGCTTTTATTATTTGCGCCGAAAGCAGCATTGAACATATTATGAATACAACCCTGAGTTTTTTTGTTGATATTATCATGATTTTTATTTTTTGATATGCAGTTGTCAAAATTAACTATTAAAGAAACACTTAATACAATAACAGCCTGGAATCCCGGTAGTTTTATGGTTTCCATTACATAAAAGTCAATCTTAATGCAACATTACTTGCCTCTACAGGTGCAAACCTGTGGTAATAAAATAACTACTTTAATATCTCCATTCTCGTTTTTGGCAGGTACTGCGGATATTCTTTCCGGAGAAATTCTATCAGTTTTTCTCTGACATATACCCGAAGTTCCCATGCATCGGGAGAGCTTGCGGCGCTCATCAATGCTCTGAGTTCAAGGGTAGTTTCTTTAGCATCTGTTACCTGGAGCACATTAACCTTTTTATCCCAGTATTTGCTTGATTCCAGTATACGTGTAAGTTCATTGCGTAGCGGTTTTAACGGCATGGTATAGTCAGTATAAATAAATACGGTTCCCAAAATGTCGGCTGATGTGCGTGTCCAGTTCTGAAACGGCCTTTCAAGGAAATATGTGGAGGGAACGACCAGTCTTCGCTTATCCCATATGCTTATAACAACATAAGTAAGGTTTATCTCTTCTATCCTGCCCCATTCGTTTTCAATAATAACAACATCATCAAGCCTTATGGGTTGTGTAATGGCAATCTGTAACCCTGCCAAAATAGAACCCAGGGCTTTTTGTGCAGCCAAACCAATTATCAAACCTGCTATGCCCGCTGAAGCAAACAGGCTGATACCTATATTGCGTACACCATCAAACAACATTAATGAAACTGCAACAGCAATCAAAATGATTATGAATATCACTATCTTTTCAAGAATGTTGTACTGCGTATATAACTTTCGTGCTTTTAAATTGTCAGCTTTGCTGAAATCGAAGTTTTTCAGCACCTTATTTTTGGTGATACGTATAAAAGCAATCAATCCCCAGGTAACACTTAAGATAAAGAGTATTTTTCCAAATATTCTTAGCAAGCCGGTTAGTTCTTCAGGTAGCGCTTCAAATGATTCAACCCAAAATTGCAAAAATAAAGCAATAATAAGTATCAAAACCGGTATTATAAACCTTTTAGCTGTTCTCATAAGCTGAAAGTGTTAATGTGTTCAGGAGTTGTTCAAATATAATAAAATATCAGATAGGGTAGATATAATATATTTAATCAGAACCCGAAAAATTAAAAGTTGCTTTTTGAATCTGACGAGTATGCTTACTTTACACCTCACCGTTTAAGATAACTTTTTCCACATTGTCACTACCGTAGCTGTATGGTATAAAGGCGTATGTTGGAATTTCTTTTGTGATAAAGAAATTGGCTTTTTTGCCTTTTTTGATTGTTCCCATTTCGTTTTCTACACCCATCGCATATGCACCGTTAATTGTAACGGCATGAACGGATTCTTCGGGGATCATTTTCATTTTGATACAACCGAGTGACATTACGAACTGCATATTTCCTGAAGGTGATGATCCGGGGTTATAGTCGCTGGCCATAGCAACAGGCAGTCCGGCATCGATCATTTTGCGTGCGGGCGGGTATTCCATTTCAAGGAAGAATGCTGCACCAGGAAGCAATGTTGGCATGGTCTCGGATTTTAGCAAAGCTTTTATCTCATCTTCACCGGTAAATTCAAGGTGGTCAACCGACAGGGCATTGAATTTAACACCTGCCTGGATACCGCCCGAAAAGTCGAGCTCATTGGCGTGGATCTTAGGTCTCAGGCCATACTTTTCTCCGGCTTCAAGAATTCTTTCGGTTTCTTCGCGTGTGAAAAATCCACGGTCGCAAAAAACGTCAATATAGTCGGCAAGCCCTTCACCGGCGACTTTAGGGATCATCTCTTCCACTACAATATCTACATATGCGGCTTGATTTTTCTTGTATTCGGCAGGTACGGCATGTGCTCCAAGGAAAGTTGATTTAATAGTAACAGGCGTTAGTTCTTTGAGTCTTTTTATGACGCGCAGCATTTTTATTTCCGACTCAGTTGTCAATCCATAACCACTTTTTATTTCCACTGCACCGGTGCCGAGGCTTTTAATTTCTTCAAGCCTTACAAGTGCTTGCTCTACAAGCTCGTTTTCATTTGCTTTTTGCAGTCGCCTGGCAGAGTTGAGTATTCCACCGCCACGCTTAGCTATCTCTTCATATGACAGCCCTTTGATCTTGTTAATATACTCTATTTCGCGGCTGCCTGCATAGACAATGTGTGTGTGTGAGTCGCAAAAGGAGGGTAATACCATCTTTCCTGATGCATCTATCGTGCTAACATCATTGGCAGTCATTTCATTATGTAACTCACTTTGAGCAAGAGCCTCCATTTTCCCGAAGTCTTTTATCAAACCATCACGTGTATAAAGGTAAGCATCCGATATTGCCGGCAATTCCGACATTTCTTTGCCACAGATACGTTGCCTTACCTGGCCTTCTTCAACCTGGAGGAGTTGTTTGATGTTTTTGATTAATAATTTCATGGTTTTTATGAGTTTAACTGCTTTTAGAATAATATAGTGAAAATCCCAAATCTCAAATTTCAATTTCCTGCCGAGCAAAGCGAGACCACGAACACCAATAAAATTTGACAATTTGTGAGTAAATAAATCCCAAATCTCAAATCCCAATTTTCAAAGACCTGCAAAAAGAGGGTTTGGAATTTTATTAATTGGATATTGTTATTTATTTGAGATTTGTTTTTTATTAATAATTACCGAGAAATATAAATATAAACCAATCTACTTCCTCATTTCCAGAAGAATATTAAGTATTTTAATTGCTGCCTCAGATATCACCGTTCCGGGTCCGAACACACCTACTACACCCGCATCGTACAGGTACTGGTAATCCTGTGGTGGAATAACTCCGCCGACTATGACCATGATATCATCACGTCCAAGTTTTTTGAGTTCTTCAATTACTTGTGGTGCCAGGGTTTTATGCCCTGCGGCAAGGCTGGAAACACCAACTATATGAACGTCATTTTCAACAGCTTGTTTGGCTGCTTCTTTGGGGGTTTGGAACAACGGACCGATATCAACATCGAATCCCATATCGGCATATGCAGTGGCAATAACTTTTGCTCCGCGGTCATGCCCGTCTTGTCCCATTTTGGCTATCATGATCCGCGGTCTTCTTCCTTCTGTTTTTGCAAATTTGTCAGCCAACTCACGGGCTTTGGCAAAATTTTTGTCGTTTTCGATTTCCATAGAATATACTCCGGATATTGAACGTGTAACGGCTTGGTAACGGCCAAATACTTTTTCGCAAGCCAGGGATATTTCACCCAGGGTAGCACGTTTGCGTGCAGCTTCTGCCGATAGTTCCAGGAGGTTCCCTTCGCCTGTTTCGCATGCTTTGGTGATATTATCCAGTGCAGCCTGTACCTCATCATTATTACGTTCTTCTTTGAGCCTTTTTATTCTTCTGATCTGCGATTTTCTAACGGCAGTATTGTCGATATCGAGAATTTCAAGAGGCTCTTCCTTATCAAGGCGGTATTTGTTGATCCCGACGATAATGTCTTTACCGCTGTCTATACGGGCTTGTTTTCGGGCAGCGGCTTCTTCGATACGCATTTTGGGTATTCCTGTTTCCAAGGCTTTCGTCATACCGCCGAGCTTTTCGATTTCCTCAATGTGTTCCCATGCCTTGTAAGCAATTTCGTGGGTTAATGTTTCGACATAATATGAGCCTGCCCACGGGTCAACGGCTTTACATAAGTTGGTTTCTTCCTGGAGATATATCTGTGTGTTTCGTGCTATTCTTGCCGAGAAGTCGGTCGGGAGCGCAACGGCTTCGTCAAGGGCGTTGGTATGCAGCGATTGAGTGTGTCCTAAAACAGCAGCCGCTGCTTCAATACATGTACGTGTTATGTTGTTGTAAGGGTCTTGTTCGGTAAGGCTCCAACCCGAGGTTTGTGAATGTGTCCGTAAAGCCATGGACTTGGGGTTTTTGGGGTTGAATTGTTTTACGATCTTTGCCCACAGCATCCTTGCAGCACGCATTTTGGCTATCTCCATAAAGTGGTTCATTCCGACAGACCAGAAAAACGATAACCTTGGCGCAAAAGTGTCAATGTCAAGCCCTGATTCAACTCCCGTACGCAGGTATTCCAGCCCGTCGGCAAGGGTATATGCCAGTTCAATGTCGCATGTTGCACCGGCTTCCTGCATGTGATAGCCGCTGATGCTGATAGAATTAAACCTGGGCATATTTTGGGATGTGAATTTAAATATGTCAGCAATGATACGCATTGATGGCTGTGGCGGATAAATATATGTGTTGCGGATTATGAATTCTTTCAGGATGTCGTTTTGTATTGTACCTGTAAGTTTTTCCATTGGCACGCCCTGCTCTTCGGCTGCTACAATATAAAACGCCATAACGGGCAGTACAGCCCCGTTCATTGTCATTGATACCGACATTTTATCAAGCGGAATATCATCAAATAATATTTTCATATCAGATATGGAATCAATGGCAACGCCTGCTTTACCAACATCGCTGATAACTCTTTCATGGTCGGAGTCATAGCCGCGGTGAGTGGCAAGGTCAAAAGCAACCGACAGTCCTCTCTGCCCTGCGGCCAGATTCCTTCTGTAAAAAGCATTTGACTCCTCGGCTGTTGAAAAACCGGCATATTGCCTGATAGTCCAGGGTTTTATAGCATACATGGTGCTGTAAGGACCTCGTAAAAACGGCGGTATCCCTGCAGCGTAATCCGGATGTTCCATTTCAAGAAGGTCGTCAGGCCCATAAACCGATTTTACCGGTATCTTCTCCGGTGTCAGCCAAGATTTTGAGATACCCTTTTCTTCTTCCCACTTTTTGTAGTCAAGCGTCAATTCGCTTTTTGATTGATATGATATGTTGCTGAAATCGGGTCTCATGTCCTTATCTTTAATTGTGCACTTATTCTTTTTTGTATCAGGTAACGGGTGACGAGTCTTGTTACCCGTTAACCATTACCCGTCACTTGAAAAATTCAATTTATTTTTAATTTTTCGTTATACCTTGTCAATACTTCCAACACATTTGATTTTATATGGATAAAGTCATCAACTCCTGCTTTTTGCAGTTGTGTTATTAGTTCTTTGGGATATCCTGCAACGATAATCGTTGTTTTTTCAGCTTTTTCTTTGATA
Source organism: Bacteroidales bacterium (assembly GCA_003559855.1). Taxonomy (GTDB): domain Bacteria; phylum Bacteroidota; class Bacteroidia; order Bacteroidales; family UBA7960; genus PUKZ01. Next base: position 51,413 of record PWJZ01000109.1, on the reverse strand, counting down.
AGCCTGACTGCCCCTGTCAGTTCACCATATTCTTCGTCGGAGCTGCATAGTACGACGATTTCGGCATTGTGTTTGACAGCGGATTCAACTCCTTGTTCTATGTTGTCAAATCCGGGGTTTTCGATGATCTCATAACCGGCACATCCGAAAAAGTTTGATGTAAATCCTGCCCTTGCCTTACGCATAGTGAGGTTTCCGTATGTGAAAAGAAAGACTTTAGGGATATTAAACCCTTTCCGGCTGTGATTTTCGGTAGCCAGCCTTAATGTTTCAAATGATTTGGCACCACGGTAAGGCTTCAAACCTTTGCTGTCTGAAAGCATTGCCCCGGGTTGCAGTTTACCAGTTATCTTTTCATGAAGGTTGGGATATTGGTTTGTTCCGACAAATAACTGTTTGCGCATAGCGATGTTCATATTGCGCTTCAGGCAGGTTTTTTCTATTTCTTCTTTTATAAGACCCTTTTTTGCAACTTTCATGAACCCACCTTTGCTTTCCATATTTTTAAACAGATCCCATGACTTTGAAGCTATTGCATCAGTTAGTTGTTCGATGTAATATGAGCCTGCGCCGGTGTCGGCTATTTTATTAAAATAAGATTCATGCTTAAGTATGATCTGCTGATTGCGTGCTATGCGTTTTGAAAAATCATCCGGCTTTTTGAAAGTAATATCAAAAGGGTTGACGGTCATGCTGTCAACCCCGCCGATAGCTGCCGACATAATTTCGGTGGCAGAACGAAGGATGTTTACATAATGGTCGTAAATGGTTTTGTTCCATCTGGATGTTAATGCATGGATATATGTTTTTGCATATTTGTCGGATCCGGGTTGATATTGTTTTACCAAATTAGCCCACAGCATTCTGAAAGCTCTTATTTTAGCTATTTCCATGAAGTAGCCGGAGCCTATGGAAAAAGTGAACTGCATTCTTGGGGTAATATCTTCAATAGGAATATTCAAATCTGTCAGTTGCGCAAGATATTCATTCGCTTGTGACAATGAAAAAGCAATTTCCTGGACGATGGATGCACCGGCTTCATGATAGGTTTGTCCGCTGATATTTATCAACCTGTAAAGCGGCAGATGTTTTTTCCCTACTTTCACTATATCGGCAGCATCGTGAAAGTTATCATCCTGTGAGTTGAAAAAGCTGCCGTATAAAATAAAATAGCCGAGCGGGTCAAAATTGAATGAACCTTCAATCTCTTTGGCTTTGCAGTTGTTCTCCGAAAGTACACCCAGGAATTGTCCTAATAGAGTATTATAGTTCAAACAACGTATGAAGCTGACCGGTGTTTCATGCAGGTTAATTCCGTTCAACATTTTATCTAGTTGCGTGGTGTTGGTTATGCTTAATGCATTAAAACCTATAGCGTCTGCGCCTTTTTCGACAGCGTTAAGGGCTTCTTTATTTGCTTTATAACTATCTTTTTCTTCTATATCTTCACGGATTTTCCAGTCGTTATTTCTGAAATTATTACCCCTGACATAAGGAAATTCACACGGAAGTGTTTTAATATGTTGGAGTTGTTCAATATCCTCCGACCTGTAATATGGTTTGACTTTAATACCCTCAATTGTATTCCATACCAGTTTTTCTTTATAATCGGCACCCTTTAGGTCTTCACGAATTTTATCTTCCCATTGGCGGGTTGATACCGGGGGGAAATCGCTGAAAAGTTTGTTTTGTTCTTTTTGAACCATTTTACCGGTTTATTATAGTCCGTTCATTAAGTTGTGTCAAAATTACAATAAAAAAAGAAGTGCGAAAAATATTGGAGCCTATTATTCTTGTGCAAATGAAATATTCAAAACGGAAAACTTTTTATTTTTTACCCCAAGCTCAAATTTACTATAAACTTAACATTGATAAACCATAAGTTATAAACAAAGCAATAAGGGATGAATTATAATTAGCGACCGGTAATCAGTAATCGGTATTCGGTAAAACAAAAATGAACAAAAAAACAGGTTGTGAATCTTCTTGACTGTTGGCTTTTTGGTTTTGAGATTTGGGATTTTCACAAAGGTTCTATCAATGAATAAAGAGAGGTGCAAAAAACCTGTTTATTTTCAAAAATTAATACCGGCGAATATTAGTACCGGGTTTCATAGAATAATTACTTTTGTAAAAACCCTGATCTTATGTTTTTGCAGCCTTTGCAATATGATGAGCCGTTATTTCGCCCGCCGGGTGAGGCACGTTCTGCAATTTTGCAGGTAACTACGGGTTGTTCATGGAATAAGTGTGCTTTCTGTGAGATGTACACTTCCAAACAATTCAAAATAAAAAGCTTTGAAGAACTAAAACCTGAAATAAAGATATTGGCGGATTTTTATCGTGGAGTTTCAAAGAAAGTCTTTCTGGCCGACGGTGATGCATTTGTATTGCCGGCAAAGAGGCTGATACCGGTATTGGAAGAAATAAGAAGCCGGTTTGGCAGGCTTCAGCGCATATCATCATATGCCATGCCAAAAGATATCTTGTCAAAATCAGATGATGAGCTAAAAGAATTGAGAGAACTCGGTTTAAAGCTTCTATATATTGGTATTGAAAGCGGTGATGATGAGCTGTTAAAACTTGTAAATAAAGGAGAAACTTTTGATTCTACCGTTGAAGGTATCAGGAGAGCACATAATTCTGCGATTGACACATCTATTATAATAATCAACGGCCTTGGTGGCAGATTATTCAGTGAACAGCATGCCCTCGGATCAGCCAAAATTATCAGCCGGGTAAATCCCAGGTTCCTTTCAACACTTACTTTAAGCCTGCCATATGGGCTTGAGCATTTTCAAAGCCGGTTTAAGGGTGAATATATTCAGCAGACAATCGTTGAACTTTATAAAGAGTTAAAGGTCTTTATTGAGAACCTTGATGTTGAAAATGTTATCTATCGCAGCAATCATGTTTCAAATAACCTGGTACTGGAGGGCACCCTGTCAAAAGACAATCCACGTCTGCTAAAACAGATAGATGAAGCCATACAGATAACCCCGGGGCATATAAAGCCCTCACTACCGTTGTTTTTGTGATCCTTATAATTTTTGTATTGCCATCATTGGTTGTCCCTTGTCTATTTTTGTACCGTTTTCGACAAGTATTTTAAGAATTTTGCATTTTACCGGCGATTGTATTTCGTTAAAGAGTTTCATTGCTTCGAGAATACAAAGGGTATCACCGGCATTGGCTACTGCACCTTCAACAACAAAAGGCGGTTTGTCTTCGGTTGCGGCGCGGTAAAAAGTGCCTGCCATCACAGCATCTATGGTATCGGTGTATTCGGTGGCATCATTTTTATCGGGCTGTTCTTTTTCTTTTACTGCAACCTCTTCTGTTTTATGAGTTGTTTGTGTTGCTGAGGTTTCAATGTTTGATCCCGGATTTGAGTTTCCGTTGTTTGTACGCAGCGCCAGGTTAAAATCGCCTTTTTTAATTACGATCTCATTTAGTTTCATTTTTGATGCCTTGTCAATAATGGCTTTTATTCCTGAATAATCTTCTTCATTCAACAATGGTTCTATTTCTTCTTTTTGAGAGGCTTTTTCAGCAGCTTGTTTTTCTTTGCAAAATTCCTCACATTCCAGCTCTACCGGAGTTTTAGGCCTGTCTTCTTTGGGAAGAGCTCTCCACTTGAAGAATTCCATTGCAACTTCGGGAAACAAGCAGTATGACAGGATATCCTCCTCATTTTCAATAAGTTCAGGGGCGGATATGTTTTTTGTCGCTGACGGCAAAACCGGCTTCAGGTCATCAGCAGGCCTGTGATCAAAAGGCTTTTCTTTTCCAAGTATTTTTTTTACCAGTTTTGGGTCAATAGGTGCGGGAGGGCGACCGTACATACCCTTGACATAGTTTTTCACTTCCTGCGGCACCATTTTGTATCTTTCGCCTGTAAGCACATTCATCACCGCCTGTGTGCCGACGATCTGACTGGTTGGAGTTACTAGCGGGGGATATCCTAGGTCTTTCCTCACTATTGCTACCTCCTCAAGTGCTGCTGAAAGCTTTTCTATTGCTCCCTGCTGTTCGATTTGTGAACGGAAATTGGATATCATGCCGCCCGGAATCTGATGGATCAGTATTTCAGAGTCAATTACCGGCTCAAAAGTTCTTGGTTTACATCTCTTTGGAGAAAGGTCGGAAAAGTATTTGTTTACTTTGCGAAGTGCATCTATGTCGAGATTTACTTCGTGCTTTGTTTCGCTGAACATGGCAATTATAGTTTCGACCGGCGGTTGTGATGAAAAACCTGCCAAAGATGATATTGCACAGTCAACAGCACCTGCACCTGCTTTAACACCGTCAAGGTAAGCAGAATATGCCATACCGCTGGTTGAATGACAGTGGATCTGTATCGGTATGTTCAGTTCTTTTTGTAAAGCAGTAACCAGATCCTTCGACATGGTTGGCGATAAAAGCCCTGCCATATCTTTGATACATAGAGAGTCTATACCCATGTCAACCTGTTCTTTCGCATCTTTAACGTATCTTTTTATTGTGTGAACGGGGCTAATAGTATATGACAACGCTCCCTGGGCATGAGCACCGCATTTTTTGATTGCTCTAATGGCAGCTTCCAGATTGCGTGAATCATTCAAAGCATCAAAAACCCTGAATATATCAATGCCATTGTCGTGGGCAGCCATAACAAACCTTTCAACCAGATCGTCAGGATAATTTTTATATCCGACTATGTTTTGCCCTCTCATCAACATTTGTAAAGATGTGTTTTTGGCTTTTGATTTTATCAGGCGTAGTCTTTCCCATGGATCTTCATAAAGATATCTCAGGCACACGTCAAATGTGGCGCCACCCCAAACCTCCAATGAATAATAGCCAACATTATCAATTGTATCAATAATGTCTATTATATCATCCGTTCTCATTCTGGTTGCCCAAAGCGACTGATGACCGTCCCTCAGGGTTGTATCGGTGATCCTTAGAATTTCTTTTTTTTTCTTCATGTTTATGTCTTTATTTTAACATATTATTTTTCTAAATTTATAACCAATACGAAAACTCAATCCTTTAACCTCTAAACCTTTAAACTAATTAAATTATGTCTTAAAGTTATTTTTTTTTGATATTGTTATGCAAATTTGAATATCGAACAAGGATTAACGATTTTTGATTTTAGAAGTTGAAAGAAAATCAGTTGACTATGCAAAACTTCATAAATCGTAAATCGATGTTCCTTGTTCTTAAATCAAAAAGAATTGTATAGACATAATATAATTAGCACTTTTTCACAACATTACAATTACGTCTCATACTTACTAGCTAGTCTTTTTATCAGCAAACTTACCCATGTTTGAATATTTCTTATATCTGTTTTCCAATAATTCATCAACGGATAAATTGCTTAATAATTTTAAATTTTTTATTATTGATTTTTTCACATTTTCGGCAGTTTTATTTATTCCCGTATGAGCCCCTTTCGAGGGTTCTTCAATAATTTCGTCAATAACGTCAAGTTTAAGGAGTGCGTCTGCAGTAAGGTTAAGAGCTTTGGCAGCATCAGGGGCATAGGCTGCGTCTCTCCACAAAATTGAAGCACATCCTTCGGGTGATATAACTGAATAAATAGACCTGGAAAGCATTAATATTTTGTCGCCTACTCCTATACCCAGAGCGCCACCACTACCGCCTTCGCCGATCACGACTGCGACTATGGGTACTTTAATTTTAGCCATTTCTGTAATGTTTTTGGCTATTGATTCTGCCTGCCCTCTTTCTTCGGCCTCAATGCCCGGGAATGCGCCGGGAGTATCAATTATTGTGACGACAGGAATGTTAAACCGTTCAGCTAATCTCATTAACCTGAGAGCCTTTCTGTATCCCTCGGGCTTAGCCATCCCAAAGTTTCTTTCGATGTTTTCCTCAGTATTTTTACCTTTATAGTGCCCGACAACAATTATTTTATTTCCTTCTATTTTTGCAAACCCACCTGCTATTGCCGGGTCATCGGCAAAACGCCTGTCGCCATGAAGCGCAATAAAATTGTAAAAGATCAGCTTTAGATAGTCTTGAAAAACAGGTCTGGCCGGATGCCTGCTGATTTTAACAATTTCCCAGGGGCTCAAGCCATTACCGGCTTTTCTTAAACCGGGTTTTTGATTTTTTTTGACTTTATCTGTTTTATTTTTTTTTGATTTGCTACTCATGCTTGTTGCCTTTATTTAATAAAAGTAAAAATAATAAATAAAAAATCAACGGTTATAGAAGCTTAATATATTGCTGATGTAATTTTTTAAATCTTTACGGTTAACAATAGCATCAACAAATCCATGTTCAAGCAAATATTCGGCAGTTTGAAAATCGTCAGGCAGTTTTTGGCTGATAGTTTGCTCAATAACCCTTCTTCCCGCAAACCCGATAACAGCAAACGGTTCGGCGATGTTTATATCTCCCATCATGGCGTAACTTGCTGTAACACCACCTGTAGTGGGATTAGCCAAAACACTTATGTAGGGTATGTTCTTTTTGTTGAGCCTTGATATACCACTGCATGTTTTTGCCATTTGCATTAATGAAAGGATACCCTCCTGCATTCGCGCACCACCTGACTCTGAAAAGACTATATAGGGAATATTGTTTTCATAAGAATAATTTGATGCCCGTAATATCTTTTCGCCCGTAGCACTTCCCAAACTTCCTCCCAAATAACGAAAATCCATTACCGCCGCAGAAACATCAATCCCGTTGATTTTACCATAACCGGTTATAACCGCTTCCGATAAACCGGATTTCTTTTTGTTGGCTTCAAACTTATCCTTATAAGAGCCTTTAAGGTCAACAAACTTTAAAGAATCAACAGGCTCTATATTCGAATTTAATTCTTTAAAAGTGTTTTTGTCAAAAATCAAATTAATCCTTTCACCGGATGTGATATTACCATGGAAATTACAATTCGGACAAACATTCAGATGCTTAATCCATTCATTTTCAAAAATATGAGATTGACACTTTTTGCACTTTATCCATAAACTTTTTCTCGGTGAATTTTTTTCAGTATCAGATTTATTTAACCATGCCATAATTAGCTTCTTTTGGTTCAAAATTATTAGCAGCCAAACTTAATATTTTGTTACAAATGAAAAACTATAAAAAGAGGATTAAAAAAAAATTAAATTTACAAAAAATTTCAGTTAAAATTTAAGGCTGCAAATATAAATTTATTACGTTGATTTTTTGAAAATAAAATTAAAAACCTGCTGTTAAAACTTTGAAAATATGTTAAAGATTAAGGTGTTTGAGAAAAAACCCGGATTATCCTAAACTGGGTTTTTTAATTTAGGAATTTTTAATATAGACACATTCATTTTGCTAACGGTTGCTTATTGCAAAAAATATTCTTTTAAAACGCAGATTATAAGGCTAAAGGAGCTTTATTTTAAAATATATTATAATATCAGTTAGAAACTTACAATATATTTGTAAAAGATATAATGTATTTAACTATTTTTGGCAATCTTTAAATATTATATAAAGTTATCTGAGAAATGTTGTTTTTAAACATCCTGATAATAATTTTTTTCTTGCCCGGGATTATTTTGTGGTTTTGTATTGCCCTGATGCTATTATTTCTTTTACTTGGGGTTGTTTTTTTATTTTTATACCTTGACACAAGCCGCAAGGCTAAGATCAGAGACAACTTTTTTTATCATGCCGTTCACGAGATGAAAACCCCTTTATCTACTATAACATTGACATCAGAGATGCTTCATGAGATGAATTCGCTCGGTGATGATGCTCAACGGCTGGTTAAGATGATCATTACGGAGAATAAAAGAATTAGTCAGACCGTTGATTTGTTCCTTCATTTTGCAAGAATAGAAAGAGATGAATTGTTGCTTCATAAAGAAACGCTTGATATACATGCTTTGTTGGAAGACAGTTTGCTTATTCATGAGTTTTTTCTTGAACAGCAAAATGGCATATTAAATACAAATTTCGGTGCTTCAAAATATATTATTGAGGGAGACAGGGCTCATCTGACAAATGTTTTTGACAATCTTTTGGATAATGCCCGGAAGTATTCTGAAGCACCTGCCGAAATCTCGGTTTTTACGCGTAATGCTTATCAGTACCTGGTTGTAGCTGTAGCAGATAAGGGAATTGGTATTGAACCGGCAAATCATAAATATGTTTTCAAGCAGTTTTACAGGGCATCCGGCACTAATGACCAGAAAACTAAAGGCTTTGGCCTGGGGTTGTTTTATGTGAAACATATTGTTGAAAAGCATGGAGGGCGCGTTAAATTGATTAGCCAACCGGGAAAAGGCAGTTGTTTTGAGGTTTATTTGTCTCTAAGGACAAAGAAAAATTGAGGTTTCGCCAATTGCCGCTTGTCAACTATCAAATGTTTTGTCGTAGAACAGTATTTACAGGCATCTTTGGAAAAGTTGAACCTTATTTACCAATCAGACAATACGATTAATGCACCTATCCTTTTTCGACTGGTTAATCATACTAAGTTTTCTTTTATTGTCACTGGCTATCGGTTTAAGATTCAGGCGCAGAGGCAGTAAAAGTTTATCGGCTTATTTTCTAAGCGGGAGAAACCTGCCATGGTATATAGCGGGTATATCGATGGTTGCGACTACTTTTGCTGCCGACACGCCTCTTGCGGTTACGGAGCTTGTGGGCGAAAGCGGTATTTCCGGCAACTGGCTGTGGTGGAATATGCTTATAGGTGGCATGCTTACCACCTTTTTCTTTGCACGTAACTGGCGAAGGGCAGAAATATTAACCGAACTGGAGCTTGTTGAAATACGTTATAGCGGCACTGAAGCTTCTTTTCTCAGGGGTTTTAAAGCTGTATATCTTGGCGTTTTTATGAATGTTATGATAATTGCGTGGGTGAACCTGGCGATGATGACTATCATAGAAGTTTTTTTCGGAATCCCGTCACAGCAAGCTATATGGTATGTGGGCGGGATCATGCTGCTAACTGTTATATATTCGACTTTGGCAGGGCTATGGGGTGTTGCGGCTACTGATGCCGTGCAATTTGTCATAGCCATGGGTGCAAGCATAGTGCTGGCTTTTTTGGTAATAAACACCGAACAAGTTGGAGGCATAAGCGGAATGAAGGAGCAATTGCCTGAGTCCACATTTCGTTTTTTTCCGAAAGTGGGAGCTGAAACAGGTTCGCTTGCCGGCACACTCAGCATAAGTATCGGTGCATTTCTTGCTTTTATAGGTTTTCAATGGTGGGCAAGCTGGTATCCCGGTGCCGAACCCGGAGGTGGCGGATATATCGCCCAAAGAATGATGAGCTGTAAAGATGAAAAAAGCTCTGTAATGTCAACCCTTTTCTTTCAAATAGCTCATTATTGTATCAGACCATGGCCATGGATAATTGTTGCACTAGCAGCAATTATATTATACCCGGAACTGGAGGCTGATGAAAAACGCATGGGATATGTACTTGCCATGAAAGATTATTTGCCTGCCGGGCTGAAAGGCCTGCTGCTTACAGCTTTTCTGGCTGCGTATATGAGTACGATATCTACACAACTCAACTGGGGGGCAAGCTACCTTGTTAATGACCTCTATAAAAGATTCATAATAAAGCAAAATGTCTTTTCAAATGATATTGCCGCCGATAAACATTATGTATTGTCAGATAGGATCTTTACCCTTATGATAATGCTCATAGCGTTATATGTTACCACAAGGGTGACAACCATCAGCGGCTTGTGGTTGTTTATCATTGAGTGCGGCGCAGGGCTCGGACTCGTACTGATATTAAGATGGTACTGGTGGAGGATCAATGCCTGGAGCGAAATAACGGCAACCGTTACACCTTTTATAGCCTATGGGTTCGCAAAATTATACCTTGAAAATGTTATGCCGGAAAGCTTTATTATTCATAGAGGCTCATTCTTCTTTACAGTCGGCGTAACTACAATAGCCTGGGTTATTGTCACCAGGCTTACAATGCCTGTTAATAAAAATGTCCTTCAAAAATTCTATAACAAAGTCAAACCCGACGGTTTTTGGAAACCTTTTGAAAATAATAGAAAAGAAAAATACTATAATATACTCAACCTGTTCATCTGCTGGATAAGCGCAATTTTCATGACCTATTCAACGTTATTTGCAACAGGAAAGGTTATCTTTGCCCAATGGAGCGAAGCTGCTATCTGGGCAGGCACGGCTGTGCTGTCAGGGTTGGTATTGTATAACAGGATCAGGAAAACAAAGATTTTTGATTGAAATAATAATCAGATTTTTATAATTGAAAATACGACGAAAAATGTTATCCCGCAGATTACGCTGATAATAGCAGATTAATAAATCGTGATAATAAATTGTCCTTATCAGTGAAGTCTCTGTGATCTGCCGGAGGCAGCATATTTGGTTTTTTGTTAAATATTAATCATAAGAGAACCTGGTTGTACCGGGTACATTAATCATCAAAAATAATGAAATACAAAAAATACATAATTATATCAGTTGTTGCGTTAATAGTGTTGGCATTGTGGTACTTTTTGAGGCGTGAGGCTTCTACCGAGGTTATTCTCAAGGTGCCTGTTGAGCGGGGTGATTTTGTGATAAGTGTACACACCAGTGGTGAACTTGAAGCCAAAACCAGTAAAAACATTTTAGGGCCGGGAGGATTACGCACTGTTGGAATCTGGAATGTTCAGATCGCTGAGCTTATACCCGAAGGTTCGGTTGTTGAAAAAGATGATTGGGTTGCCACTCTTGACCGGATAGAGATAAGCAATCGTCTGAAAGATCTTGAAACCGAACTTGAGAAGCTTCAAACCCTTTATACCCAGACAATGCTCGATACCACACTCGAATTGCGCAATGCACGTAATGAATTGGTAAATCTTGAGTATGCATATGAAGAGGCTGAGATCACTTTGGAACAATCCAAATTTGAACCGCCTGCTACAATAAGGCAGGCAAAGATAAATCTTGAAAAAGCCCAAAGGGCGTACGAACAAGCAAAGGAAAATTACCAGCTCCGGCGTGAGCAAGCAGGGGCTAAAATGCAGGAAGTTACTGCATCATTGAATCAGCAAAAGAGACGTTATGAGAATATGCTGAGCGTTATTGACGAGTTTAAAATAAAAGCACCGCAAGCCGGAATGGTCATTTACCGCAGAACTTGGGATGGCAGTAAGGTTACAGTGGGATCACAGATCAGCTCATGGGATAATGTTGTGGCAACTTTGCCCGATTTTTCAGTCATGTTGTCGAAAACTTATGTAAACGAAATAGATATAAGCAAGATCAGTACCGACCAAAAAGCCGGTATAATGGTAGATGCATTTCCTGACAAAAAATTTACAGGTGTGGTAACCGAGGTTGCCAATATCGGAGAACAACGGCCGGGCTCTGATGCACGGGTCTTTGAGGTTAAAATTCGGATAAATGAATTTGATACCATACTAAGACCTGCAATGACCACTAAAAATACGATCGTAACTGACAAAATAAGCGATGTGCTGTTTGTACCCATCGAAGCCCTGCATACATTAGATACCGTTAATTATGTTTTCAAACAATCTCAAAACAGGGTTGTGCGTCAGCAAATTGCTACAGGCAAAAGAAATGAAAATCAAATAATAATAAAAAAGGGATTAAATGAAGGAGATCTGGTTTGGCTCACTATACCTGGCGATCCTGAAAATCTTAGGTTTTATGCACTGGAAGATATTTAAATGAAGAAAAAAACCTAATAAGATAAACTTAAGATGAACATTTGTGAAAATCCCAAATCACGATGGTTAAAATTCAAATAAAGTCCAATTTTCAAAAATTTAATATTCCAAACAGGTTTAAAAAATTTTCAACTATAAAATGAAAAAAATCGAATTGATAGTTTTAAATTTAGTATTTTATAAATTGGATTTTATTTACTCACATATTTATTATTTAATTGGCTTTCGTGAGCTCACAATGTTATTGCCTTCGGTCGTGGTCTCCCGTTGGTCGGCACGCTCGGTTAATATTTGATATTTTTTATTTATGTTTTACAGGTGTTAGGTTTGTTGGGGTTTAAAGAGGTTTTTTAATAAGTAATTCAGTTTAATTAAAGCTATACATAATAAAAATTGTGTTTAAAGCAGGCAGATACTTATATAATATTAATGTTGCTTTAGAGGGTGTTTTTCAGAACAAGTTTCGTTCGTTGCTCACCGCTTTGGGTGTCATATTTGGTGTTTCTGCGGTAATTGCCATGCTTGCCATAGGCAGTGGTGCGCGTCATGAGATACTCGAGCAGATGAAGCTGGTCGGCGTTAACAATATTATAGTACGTCCGGTTCAAGGCGGCGACTATGATGAAATATTACAAGGGAGGTTTTCTCCGGGGCTTACTCTCGACGATGCAGCGAGTATTAAGGAGTTATTGCCTACTGTCAGGCAGGTCAGCCCTGAAACTACAATGAGCATGTATGCCATTAACAGGGGCATAAGACAACCGGTCAGATTATCGGGTGTAACGCCTGATTTCTTTAGTGTGTTTAATTATGAGATTTGGCAGGGTAAAATGTTTACACAGAAACAACTCGATAATGGCGCTCCTGTGGCAGTAATTGGAAACAACGTGAGATCGGTTTTCTTTGGAAATGAAAATCCCATAGGACAGCAAATCAAATGCGGTAATGTTTGGCATACGGTAATTGGCGTTGCAGAAGACCGGGCTGTGTCGGAAGATGTTACCGACGATCTTGGCATAAGCGAATTTAACAATGTTGTGTACGTGCCTGTAAGAACACTTTTGTTAAGATATAAAGACAGGTCATTTATTACTGCATCCGATATTCAGAAAGCACGTGCGCAAACCATGAGAGGAAGACGAAACGACGATCAGGACGATACTCCGGTCAATTACAATCAGCTCGACAGGATAGTTATACAGGTGGAAAAATCGGAACAGCTTGTACCGACGGCAGAAATTATAGAGCGAATGTTAAAACGCAGGCATAATGAAGTTGAAGATTTTGAGGTTATAATCCCTGAATTGCTTTTACAACAAGAGCAACGTACAAAAGATATTTTCAATATAGTTTTGGGTGCTATTGCAGGGATATCATTGCTGGTAGGCGGTATAGGCATTATGAATATCATGCTGGCATCGGTGGTTGAGCGTACCAAAGAAATAGGGGTACGGTTGGCTGTTGGCGCTAAAAAGAAAGATGTCATATTGCAGTTTTTATCGGAATCAACCCTTATAAGCATCACAGGTGGCATTGCAGGCATTTTCCTCGGGCTGTTTATATCAAGGGCAATAATGGATGTTGCCGGAATACTGACCATAGTTACTTTTCAATCGGTATTGATATCATTCGGTGTGGCTGCAATGGTCGGAATAGTGTTTGGCTATATGCCCGCACGAAAAGCAGCACTAAAAGACCCCGTTGAATCATTAAGGTATGAATAGACCATCAATAAAATGCTTTCAAAATAAAATCGCCGACCGGCAAATATTTTGATATTCCTGAAAAAAGAATTAAGCCGGATTTATATTTTGTTAATTTTGTAATAAATATATTAACTGACAATAATGATATTGCACTGATTTGAAGCCGGAAGAATCGGGATCCTTCAAATATGTGCCGTTTCATTTTAAAAATTTTTGAGATATGATAAAAAAATCATTGCTATTTACGCTGTTTGTATCAATTATGTTGGCTTGCGGCCCGGTTACGGAAGAAGAAAAGATTGATGATGATGATCTTGTTGCCTTGAGCGGTGATGAAAAGAAGTTTTTTGACCGTATATCTTCGTTGTGCGGAAAAAAGTTTGAAGGCAGGCAAATCTATATGACAGAAGGCAGGGAAAATTTTGCCGGAGAAAAAATGGTAATTCATTTTGAATCGTGTACGGATGAAAAGATAAGCATTCCGTTTCATATCGGCAAAGACAAGTCACGCACATGGTTGCTGCTTGCAGAGGACGGCAGGCTCAGGCTGCGCCATGACCATCGGTACGAAGATGGAACTCCCGAAGAGATCACAATGTATGGCGGATTTTCAAACCCCAATAAATCAACAGAATTTTCGCAGTATTTCCCTCCCGACGATTACACCATCGAACTGCTCGAAAATGCCCCCGGACACGAATGGGCCTTCACATTAACAGAAGATATGAAAACTATGGCATATTGCCTTCAATATGAAGAGGAACTGATATTTAAGGCTGAATTTTATACTGATGAACCATTGAATAAATAAAATCGTACTATAAGCCTTGCAGCTCCGGGATGAGCTGCAGAAGTTTTGGTAATCATTTTTTGTTATGCAGAAAAAAGGCAGAAAGAAAAAATTTCTGAAGCTGCCACGATTAGGTGGTGGAAGGGAGTTGCTGAAAAAATTCTTTTCCGAAAATATGGTATATCCCGAAAAAGCCCTTGAAAATAAAATAGAAGGCGATGTAATTATAAGATATAAAGTCAATTCAAAGGGGGACGTTGTGGAGCCTAAAATAGAAAAAGGATTGGGATACGGATGTGATGAAGAAGCGTTGAGGCTCCTGCAACTGTTAAAATACCAGGCTGTTAAAAATAAAGGTGTAAGGGTGAAAACCAGGAATCGTATGAAGATACCATTCAGGCTGCCGAAAAAAGTGAAAAAGCAGTACAGGTATACCTATGGTTCAACCGAAAAAGCTGAAAAGAGTGAGAATACAGACAGCCAGGGCAAAAAACCCGGCACATATAATTACACAATAACTATAAGCTAACAAGCATATTTATCAGAAAACAAACGAATGGGAAATTCTTCGGTAATACGTATAACAAAGCAATTTAATTTTGAAGCTTCCCATGTGTTATGGGGGCACGACGGTAAATGTAAAAACGTTCACGGTCACAGCTATCAATTATACGTTACTTTGACAGGTAAGCCCGTTGACAATGCTGATAACCCCAAATACGGAATGGTGATGGATTTCTCCGAATTGAAAGACATCATCAACGAATTAATTATCGATCCTTTCGACCATTCGCTCATAGTCAATGAAAACACCCCGCTATACGAATCGGGCGAGATCAGAAAGCTGTTAGGTAAAATCGTACCTCTGCCTTATCAGCCGACATGCGAAAATATGGTAGCCGATTTTGCCGGCAGGATAAAAAGTAAATTGCCGAAACATATTGAAATACACAGTTTGAAACTTTACGAAACCCCGACAGCCTGCGCCGAATGGCACGCCTCGGATAATCCTGAATAAAAAACGTTAAAATGTATTGAAATCCTGTTTACTTTAAAACAACCCTGCTTAGTTCTTTTGCAAAATGAATGCGTTTTTCCTTCAGGTCCTTGTCGGTTTTTATATATTCTGCCATCTTCTCATGATCCTCTTCTTTCCTGAGTTTTTCCTGGTTTGCCGTAATCATCCTTTCCAGCTTAAGAAGCTTGAAATTATATAATACTTCAAAAACCGTTTTTCTCAGATTTTCTTCTTCCGTGGTTACGTAAATCCTTTTTTTGTTTTTCCAGTTCTGGCTCAGTACATAAGGTGTAGTAAGCAGCTCTATGGCGAGTTTGCGAACATCATTGTCAGGATGATTGAAAAAATGTTGTTCGCTTATGGGATTGTCGTTATAAAACCCGTTTTTCAATTCTTCAAATATTTTCTGGCAAACGGGAATTTCAAAATCAAGGCGTTAGCTTTCAATATCCTCTACAAATATTTTTAAAATGTTGAATTGTACCTTGACCGGGCGGTTATCTTCATTGATGGCATCGAGCATAATGTCTTTATGGCCATAGGCAAGCATTATTCGGATCAGCTCTTTTTCCTTAAACTCTGCATAATCAACAGGTTGCAGCTCAATATCTTTTTTTTGTTCATCAAAGAAAGCTGAGCCGGGCACTTCGGATTCTTCCGCTGATTTTCTCGACCTCTCTTTATAAAATTTTTGTCTTCTGATTTTGTTTATCTCGGCAAATAACCATTTTTCTTCAATATTCATAAGATTACTGCACTTCTGTATATAGAGGCTGCGTGCAATATTATCGGGTATCAAGGCAATGGTTGAAGCAATTTCTTTAATTAATCCTGCTTTTTTTACAGGGTCATCTCCTGTTTTCTGCAACAACAGATTGGTTTTAAAAGAGATAAAGTCGTCGCTCTTTTCATTCAGAAACTTTTTCACATCTGCAGGCCGGTTATTACGGCTGAAACTGTCGGGGTCTTCGCTTTCGGGAAACAATACTATTTTTACATTTAGTCCTTGTTCCAAAACCAGATCGATGCTCCTGAAAGCGGCTTTAACGCCTGCCGTATCACTATCAAACAACAAAGTGATATTATTGGTGTAGCGTTTGATAAGCCTGATCTGGTCTGTAGTCAATGATGTGCCTGATGAAGCTACAACATTTTCTATTCCTGCCTGATGCAGCGAGATCACATCGGTATAACCTTCGGTGATATAACAATTATCACAGGAAATGATGCTGCTTTTTGAAAAATAAATGCCGTAAAGGATTTTGCTTTTTTTGTATATCTCTGATTCGGCTGAATTTATATATTTTGGCTTTTTCGGGTCGGAGCTCAATATGCGTGCACCAAACCCCAGAATGCGCCCCGAAAGGTTATGTACCGGAAAAATTACCCTGCCGCGAAAAGTGTCATACAACTCATGATCCTTTGATTTGGAAAGACTCGTCTTAATAAGATACTCTTTTTTATAACCGCTGTTGAGAGCGTGACGGGTAAATTCATCCCACTTGGAAGGACAATAACCCAGCCCGAACCCGGTTATTATTTCCATGCTGAAACCACGCTCCTTTAAATATGTTAATCCTATAGATTTACCCTCTTCCGATTCAATCAGGGTCTTATGGAAATATTTTTGTGCGAAGGAAGAAAGCAAAAACAGTGCCTCCTTTTCACTTTGTTCTTTTTTATCCTCCTCGGTAAGCTCCTTTTCCTCAATGTTAATATTATACTTTCCTGCAAGATATCGAAGGGCTTCAGGGTATGTAAAATGTTCATGCTCCATCAAAAAATTCACAGCATTACCACCCTTGCCGCAGCCAAAGCATTTGTATATACCTCTTGCCGGTGAAACCGAAAAAGAGGGAGTCTTCTCATCGTGAAACGGACACAGACCAACAAGATTTACCCCTCTGCGTTTCAATTTGACAAATTCACCAATTACCTCGTCAATGCGGGCTGCTTCAAATATTTTCGATACCGTATCGGGTGCAATCACTTTTTTTGAAATTTATGCTAAATTACTAAAACAATTCTGGGTGTTATTAATTAGTGAAAAAAATTTTCCATGCATCTAAAAAGAAATTATTAGGTTTGTTTATTGAAAACAGATGAAACGAGATGGTAAAATGGCAGTATCATGGGAGCAGCGGGAAATTAGAAAGGGCCTATTTAAATGGAATAGGGGATATGGGCGATAGTTCGGTGATATGAAAAGTCGATGCCTTATTGGTTGTAACCTGGTGTAATTGAGATTTTGTGGCTGTTTTTTTACCGTTTTAACCAACAAAACGCGAAATCAGGAAGTATCACAAAGTAGCTTTTAAATTTAGTGACAGATATGAAATTGCATGCTTTGTATTTTAAAGTTTGGAAAATATTTATCCCTGGTAATTCGGATTTAACTATAATGAAACCCTTATCAAATAATGTTTACAAAAGCAGATCAACCTTGCTAAGCGGCCTCACGCGCATTGTGAGTAACCGGTCTGCCCGTTAATACGGTAAACAAAGGGAGTAATAAGGTATAAGCATTTCGTGGTTAAGAACTAACAACGCCTAAATTGCTAAATATATATTTCTATTATTGAAAATCAGAACCTTAAATACATTTTATACGAATAAATATTTATTCAGGACAACATGCTTTGCGGAAAAAAAATAGTCGTTGTAATGCCGGCCTATAATGCTGCGCTCACCTTAAGGGAAACTTACAAAAATATTCCGGAAAGTTTTGTGGATGAGGTTGTTGTTGTAGATGATGCCAGTAATGATAATACCGTAGAAATAGCAAAAAGCCTTGGAATAAAGCATATAATTTGTCATGCGACAAATCTTGGTTATGGCGGCAATCAAAAAACATGTTATGATTATGCAATAAATCGGCTGAAAGCCGATATTGTAATAATGCTTCACCCTGATTATCAGTATACACCAATGTTAATCCCTGCAATGTCATATTTGATTGTCAATGATGTATATCCGGTTGTACTTGGTTCGAGAATTCTGGGCAAGGGTGCACGAAAAGGCGGTATGCCAATCTATAAATATGTTGCGAACCGCATGTTGACCTTATTCCAAAACATGCTTCTAAGCAAAAAGTTATCCGAATATCATACAGGTTACAGGGCTTTTTCAAGAGAAGTGCTTGAGAAGATAAATTACAGGGCTAATTCCAACGGTTTCATATTCGACAATCAGGTCATAAGCCAGGTATTTATGGCAGGATATGAAATAGGCGAAATATCTTGCCCGGCAAATTATTTCCCGGAAGCTTCAACGATAAATTTCAGGCACAGTATAATTTATGGGTTTGGAGTCATCAAAACCAGTCTGATGCATTTTTTGCATAATATTAAATTGTTTAAGTTTAAGATTTACGAAACACATAATGAATGATCATTCAGGTATTGTATTTATTTGATTTCACTGTTATATTTATGGATTTGCACTTAAAGGCAAGTGTCAGGGGTACGAAAAGTTAAGTTATTATTATAAAATCATAAACATTTCGTGTCATGAAGACTTTTTATTTTTTTATTGTCATTTTATTTTTTCATATTGAGGTATATAGTAAGGTACCGGTAAAGCATTTTACTTTGGAAGCGGTGGTAAAGGAGGCACGTGAAAGGTCGCCCGATGCTTTGGCGGCGAGACACAGGTACCGGGGCAGTTACTGGCAGTACAGGTCTTTTCAGGCCGGATATCTGCCCCATCTTACATTTGATGCTACGCTTCCAAGTTTGGATCGTTCGATATCGGCTATAACATTGCCCGACGGAAGCGATGCATTTATTCAGAGAAGCCTTGCAACATCTTCTTCAAATCTTTCGGTAACACAAACAATAGGGCTTACGGGTGGTCAGATATTTGTCAATTCCGGTCTTCAGCGAATAGATCTGATCAAAGAAGATGAATTGGTAACTTCCTACCTGTCAACGCCTGTAAATATCGGTATACAACAACCTGTATTTGCTTACAACCCCTATCGATGGGAAAGGAAAATTGAACCTGTTCGATACAGGGAAGCACGTCAGAGGTATATAGAAGATCTTGAAAGGATATCTTTAATGGCTACCAGTCTGTTTTTTGATCTTTTGATGGCTCAGATCAACATCGGGATCAACAAAACCGACCTCAACAATAACGACACCCTCTATCGTATTGCCAAAGGACGTTATTCGCTCGGTCGTATTGCCGAAAATGAATTGTTGCAGATGGAACTTAATTACCTTAATTCCCTCTCAGCCCTTGAGCAATCTGAAATAAATCGTGAAGCAGCGCTATTCAGGTTCCGGTCATACCTTGGAATGGAAGGTGATGAAGAGATCATATTGATACCACCAAAGCATGTACCCGATTTGAAAATCAATCCGCAAAAGGCATTGGTTGAAGCAAAATCAAATCGTTCTGATTTACTTGCTTTTGAAAGGCAGAGAATTGAGGCAGAAAGCGAAGTTCACAGAGCCAAAGCCGACAGCCGCTTTAACGCAAATCTTTATGCTTTATACGGGCTCACACAAAGGGGTGATGAATTCGCAGAGGCATATTCATCGCCACTTGACAGGCAGCAACTTGTCTTTGGAATACGAATACCTTTAGTTGACTGGGGCGTGTCGAAAGGTAAAGTGAAAATGGCTGAATCAAACCTGGAACTTGTAAATACCAATATCGACCAGGCACTAAACGACTTTGAATATGAGATATACCTCAGGGTGCTTGAATTCAACAGACTCAAAGATCAGCTCGAAATAGCAGCCAAGGCCGATACAATAGCGACAAAAAGATATGAAGTTACAAGGCAAAGATTCCTGATAGGAAATATAGGCATTTTAGACCTGAACATAGCTTATCAGGAAAAAGACCGTGCAACACAAAATTATCTGATGGCTCTGTTTAATTACTGGAGAGGCTTCTATGAATTAAGGAAACTTACGCTTTATGATTTTGTTGAAGAACAAATGATATATATACGTTTTGAGGAATTGTAATGTTCTTATTCATTGCCAAAATATAATAAACTGATGAAACTCTCATTTACCGGCATTCACAAAAGGTGATGAACGTAGCGAAGCGATCCAGCGAACAATACTACTGAACGATCTTTCCGTTCATACGGGAAACGAAAGGCGTAATAAAACATGAGGGTTTCATTGATTAAGAAATATAAATACCATCATTGACAAATATATTATCATAAGAGATCAGAACGTTAAATATATTTTATACGAATGAAAACCAAATTACTGGTAATACGTTTCAGCTCAATCGGCGACATAGTGCTTACAACGCCTGTAGTAAGGTGCATAAAGAAACAGCTGGGCGAAAATGTTGAATTACACTATCTTACAAAGGATAAATTCAGTTCAATATTACGGGCTAATCCATACATAGACAGAATAATAACCATGAAGGATAAACTGCGTGATGTAATGCCTGAATTAAAGCATCAAAAGTATGATCACATAATTGATCTTCATAACAGCCTGCGTTCGGCTTTGGTTAAATTATTGCTGCAAAAACCGGCACACTCTTTCTATAAGCTTAATATTCAGAAATGGTTGCTGGTAAACTTCAATATAAATTATCTGCCGGATGTACATATAGCAGACCGTTATATGCAAACCGTCGATTTTCTCAATGTGAAATATGATGGTGAGGGGTTAGACCACTTCTATGAAAGATCGGAGGAAATCAGCAATGACAAAATCCCCGTGAAGTTGCAAAAGGGATATGTGGTTTTTGTAATAGGCGGAAAGCATTATACCAAAAAGATGGCGGAAGAAAAGATTATCAGGATATGCAATCAGGTGAATTACCCGGTTTTCCTTTTGGGCGGGATGGATGATGAAGCTGTTGGGAACCGTATTAGAGCGGCATGCGGGCAAAACGTTTACAGCGGTTGCGGTAAATATTCCTTGAATCAATCGGCTTCCATTGTAAGAAAAGCCAGGGCCGTCATTACTCATGATACCGGTCTGATGCATATAGCAGCAGCCTTCAGAAAACCCGTCGTTTCAATATGGGGGAATACAGTACCTGAGTTTGGTATGTACCCGTTTTATCCTGACGGATCACCGGTCGAAATTTCAAAAATTGCTGAAGTG
Source organism: Bacteroidales bacterium (assembly GCA_003559855.1). Taxonomy (GTDB): domain Bacteria; phylum Bacteroidota; class Bacteroidia; order Bacteroidales; family UBA7960; genus PUKZ01. Next base: position 30,111 of record PWJZ01000109.1, on the reverse strand, counting down.
AAAAGCCTTTCATGCCGCCCATGCAGCAAAATAGGATATAAAAAATGTCCGAAAAAACATTTTAAATGTATAAAAGAGATTGATGAAACTGAGATTGTCGAATTCGTGCGGAAGTATATTTAACTGCATAATTTTTTTGATGCCGGTTATTGATCATTTTTTGAATTGTTGAGTGGTTAAACTACAATATTGCCTGCATTGCTGTAATAGTCTGCTTTACCTGTGCGGTCAGGCTCGAACACTCGTTGCCCGTTACCAGTTACCCAATAAAAAAGGATTATTCCTTTTTTCCATTCCAATAGTTGTATCAGGTCCGTGACCGGGGTATACAACCACGTCATCGGGTAAGAGCATAAGCTTTTCCTTGATATTGGAAATAAGATTGTCATAATTTCCGGTGGGCAAATCTGTCCTTCCGATTCCGGATTTAAATAAGACATCGCCGCAAAACAAAACACCCGCCTTATGTTCATACAAACAAATACTGCCATCAGCATGACCGGGCGTATGTATAACCTTGAGCTGCCGGTTGCCGAATTCTATGATATCCCCTTCTGCTATAAATCCATCAGGCATAGCTATTTCCTCAATCTCAAAACCAAATGATAAGGCATATTCCTTACCGTTCTTTATAAATACCATCGAATCCTTATGTACCTTCAAAGGAATGGAAAATTTTCCGGTTACAAAGTTATTGCCAAGAATATGATCAATATGACAATGGGTATTCAAAGCTAGCACAGGATTTAACCCCTCTTTACCGACAAAATCAGCCAATGCGAGCTTTTCAGGATCTTCATAACACGCAGGGTCGATAATGACGCATTGACCCGTATCATCATACAGTAAATAGGTGTTTACCTGGAAGGGATTGAATACAAATGTTTTAATTTTCAGCATAATTGTAATTATTTTAATTATGTATAGAATAATAACCTGGTGTCAAAAATAACATTTACGAAAGAAATAAGGTTAATTTACAACAAAAAGATTTTAATCTGAAATGTTTGGATATTGATTGGATTACTTTTTACCGGTGGATCTTAAAAGTCTGTCATTTCTCGGTGTTTTTATAATTTATTTTATTGAACGACAATAACGGCTCTATGTTTAATGGGGTAGGGTTAAAATTTTGAGACATATATCTCATTATCCCAAAAAAAATCAAAAAAAAATGAATATAAAAGCTAAAAGTTTAAAATAAGTTTGTATTTTTGAAACAGATTTTTATTATTATTGTAATAAAATTCGTGCAAATACCTTATAGCGGTTAAGGCGTGATTTAACGATGAGGTTGGTTTTTCAATATCTATAGAATAAATTATTAAAAATAGGTAACTCAATAATATAAGGAACGTAAAAAAACTTGCAAAGCATCATTTTTTTATATATTTGTAAAAAAAATTTGTTGTTTTTTGAGTTTTAATTTTTTCAATTTAACCAAATATATGCAAAAAACTATGAAGAAAATTAACATTAGAATTACAGTTGTTTTGCTTGCTACGGCAGCAATTTTAGCGGGTTGTGGGCTTAATAAGATGGTAAGGGATTACGATGAAGGTATTAGGTACACACCCAAGGTGAATCCTCTAGAAAATCACGGTGGCACTGTTGCCGTGGAAGTAGATGGTCGTGTAGGCGACAAGTACTTTCACCGCAGGGCTGTTGTTGAAATTACTCCGGTATTAAAGTATGAAGATGGTGAAACTGCTTTAGAGACGGTAGTCTTGCGTGGTGAGAATACCGAGGTTGAAGGCATACGTATTGCACGACAGGGCACGACTGCTTTTGAGGTTGTGGGTGAAATAGAATTCAGCGAAGAGATGCTTGCATCGGAGCTGATTATGGATGTACTCATTTATCGTGAAGGTCGTGAAGACCAAGCGGAAACGCTGCCCGAAAGAAAAGTTGCCGACGGTGTTATCAACACTTCTCAAAGAGTTGATAAGGACGAAGAGTTGGCTCTGGCACCTCATGGTTACGAAAAAGAAGTTATAGTAACCAAATCCGCAAGCATCTATTTCGATTACATGCGTCATAATCTTAACTGGCGCTTTGACCTGAACCAAATAGAAGAGAACAAGAAAAAAGTCGAGAAGCTGAACGACTTTCTTAAAAAAGGATGGGAAATCAGGTCTGTTGAACTAAATGCCTGGGCTTCTCCCGAAGGTGAAATTGCTTTTAATGAAGAACTTTCTGAAAACAGGGCTTCAACAGGACATCGCTATTGGAAAGGTCAGTTCGAAAAACTCGAAAAATAGCTGGAAGATTATGAAAAGCCCGAAATTAGCGTCTCTGCTATGGGTGAAGACTTTGAGGGATTCATGACAAAACTCGAAGCTTCCGCTCTGGAACAAAAGGATGTTATTGCAAATGTTATTAATTCAGAGCTTGCACCGGCTGAAAGGGAAAGAAGAATTAAAGATATGGCGGTTATTTATGAAGAGATTGAAGAGATCCTAAGACCGTTGCGTCGTGCCGAAATTGTCGTTAACGCTTATGAGCCAAAGAAAACCGATGAAGAGATCGCAACTCTTTCAACAACCAATCCTGAAGAATTGGATGAAAAAGAACTTCTCTATGCCGCTACTCTAACCGAAGACCTTGAAACTAAGCTTCAGATTTATAACTCTGCCAAGGAACTCTTCCCGCAAAATTACAGGGGATTCAACAATGCAGCTTATGTTAACCTGAAGTTGGGTAATGTCGAAGAAGCTGCTGAAGACCTTGAAAAGGCAAATGAGCTGGCACCAAATACAGGATATGTATTGAATAATCTTGGTGTAATAGCCGCCTGGGAAGGTGATCATGAAAATGCACTGACATATTATGAAGCTGCACAGGGTGAAGGTATTGATACCAGGTACAACGTGGGTAACATAATGATAATAATCGGCGATTATGAAGCCGCATTATCATCATACGCCGGACGTACTTGTACTCACAATGTTTCTCTTGCACACCTGATGAACAAAAATGAACAGGCAGCTATGACAAACCTCGAATGTGCAGATCAAACAGCATCTGTAGCTTATCTTACCGCTATAATAGGGGCAAGAAGAGAAGACAATACAATGCTGTTTGAAAATCTTAGAAAAGCAATAAGTCTGGATCCCGACTATAAAGAATGTGCAAGAATTGACAGGGAATTTATAAAATACTTCGATGTTGCAGACTTCCAGGAAATAGTCGATTAAAAAAAGTTGTTGGAAAATAATGTTTCCAACAAATAATTTTTGCTAATTATATAAAAGCAGGCGGCTCAGCGAAGTCAGCCTGCTTTTTTTTATATAGAAATAATTTTTTAGCTTTGATACCAAACTGTAAATGCAGAAAACCATAAAAAGTATTCTAACAGCCTTTAATAATATTTAATTCTGATGAGCAAAAAAAAATACAAAACAGGTATAGTCCTCAGTGGTGGAGGCACAAGAGGGTTTGCACATCTTGGCGCTCTCAAGGCTTTGAATGATAACGGCATTTTCCCGGAAATAGTCAGTGGCGTTAGTGCAGGTGCTATTATTGGTTCATTATACTGCGACGGGAAAAAACCGGATGATATACTTAATATCCTGACAAAACACAAAATATTCCATTACCTGCACTTTACAATCCCTAAGCAGGGATTAATTGAAATGACCGGGTTTGCAAAAAGATTGAATAAAAACCTCGAAGCTAAGTTTTTCGAAGATCTTGAAATACCATTGCTGGTTTTTGCAGTTGACATAAACAATGCAAAACTTGTAAAATTCGATACCGGCGATCTGGTTATGGCCGTAAAAGCATCCTCATCAATACCGTTCTTGTTTCCCCCCGTCAAAATAAATGATATCTATTATTCGGATGGCGGAATGATTGAAAACTTTCCTATAGAACCCCTCGAAGAACTGTGCGAAGAAATAATCGGTGTCAACGTTAATCCGATCGGATATGAAAAAAACTTTTCAAACTTGTATCAGATAGCTGAAAGAACATTTCATATTATAATCAGGACAAGGATCATTGAAAGAAGAGATCGCTGTTCATTGTTCATTGAACCGAAAAAACTGGATCAGTATGGTTTGATGAATATTTCAAGCGGCAATGAAATTTATAAAATGGGATATGAAGAAACCATAAGAGTACTGAGAGAAAATAATAGAATAAAGAAATAGTTATAACAAGTAACGGGTGACGCGTAACGGGCAACGAACAACGGATAACCTGTTTAATACATACATTAACGGAGCTTATAATAACAAACTGTTTCAACAAAAAAGAAAATTACAAGAACATGAATCCTAAGAAGCTATATTTATATAACACTTTAAGCAGGAAAAAAGAATTGTTTGAACCGCTTAATCCACCATATGTTGGCATGTATGTTTGCGGTCCGACGGTTTATAGCGATGCTCATCTGGGACATGCACGCCCGGCTGTCACTTTTGACCTTCTATACAGGTACCTGGCACATCTGGGATATAAAGTCCGTTATGTCAGAAATATTACCGATGTTGGTCATCTGGAGAGCGACAGCGACGAAGGCGAAGACAAGATCGCAAAAAAAGCGCGCCTGGAAAAACTGGAACCCATGGAGATAGTACAAAATTATACCAGGCATTACCACCAGGATATGGATGCTCTCAATATACTTAGCCCAAACATAGAACCATTCGCATCAGGACATATTATCGAACAAATTGAAATGGCAAAAGAGATATTGGACAACGACTACGCCTATGAAGTTAATGGTTCAATATATTTTGACGTTTTGAAATACAACGAAAAACACCATTATGGCAAGCTTAGCGGTAGAGTTATTGAAGATATGGTTTCCAGCACACGTGAACTTGAAGGACAGGATGAGAAAAAAAATAACGTCGATTTTGCCTTATGGAAAAAAGCATCCCCACAACATATTATGCGATGGGCTTCGCCCTGGGGCGAAGGATTCCCGGGTTGGCACCTGGAATGCTCGGCAATGAGCAGAAAATATCTTGGAGAACAGTTCGATATCCACGGTGGAGGAATGGACCTGCTCTTCCCTCACCATGAATGTGAAATAGCTCAATCAGTTGCCGCCAACGAAAAAGAAGCCGTTAAATACTGGTTGCATAACAATATGATAACAATCAACGGTCAAAAAATGGGAAAATCGCTTGATAATTTTATTACACTGAAACAATTTTTCAGCGGTGAACATGAAGCATTAAAAAAACCATACAAACCCATGACATTAAGATTTTTCATGTTGCAAGCACACTACCGTAGCACCCTCGATTTCAGCAATGAAGCGCTTATGGCTGCCGAAAAAGGCCTTGAACGTTTACTCGAAGCGAAAAATAAACTTAAAAACATTAAACCTTCCAATAAATCTTCTCTTGATGTCAATAAACTCAAAAAAAAATGCTACGAAGCCCTCAATGATGACATGAACACCCCGGTTGCCATTTCCCATCTGTTTGATGCAGCCAGAAACATCAACAGCGCCTTTGATAACAAAAGCACACTCGATGCACAACAGATCAAAGACCTCAATCAATTGTACGATACTTTTTTTACAGATATCTTCGGAATAAAAGTTCCTATCATACAATCCGAACCGGATGAAACACTGCTGAATGGATTGATAGAAACGTTGCTGGAAATAAGAAACAACGCACGTAAACAAAAAAAATTTGAAACATCTGACTTTATTCGCGATAAATTAAACGAACTTAATATCGAAATAAAGGATACAAAGAACGAAACAGCCTGGAATATTAAAAAATCATAAAAAAACAGTTTGTATATCTGACTGAAATGTTTTTTAAAACTTTTTTTACCTTTGCAATCGTTTCATTTTTAATAAAAATCATAAACAATAGATGTCAAAACATTTTGAGATAAGCAAATTTGCACTGCTGCTGTTTTTGCCTGCGGTTCTGTGGCTTATTTCAAATAATTATGTAAACCGCCACTATCATATTCTGGGCAGCGGAAAAATAATATCCCACGCTCATCCTTACTGCAATTGTTCACAAAGCCCCATACAAGACCATCATCATACCGACTTTGAATATTCCATTCTTGCGCAAATAGCCACCAACAGCAACCCGGAAATTACTGAAGCCGGTTGCGATGAACATGTTGTTTTATTTACCGATAATTCACAAAATTCTTTATATCATTTTTCTTTTACCACAGAGGCTACTAAGCTTCCAAGATTAAGAGCACCTCCCGTAATTTGAAATATCCAAATTAAATTCTCTGTTTTTCAGAACTAAACCGGATAGCCTTGTAAAAAGCAGCAATTTTTCAATACTTTTTTTTGAGAAAACCAAAAATAAACACCGGGTAATAAGCAAATAACAATCAACCCGGCAAAGATCACAACACCGGGAGTAATACAGCAAGCTTATGCCTATCCCGATCATTGAGGAAACATAAATAAAACAATGTATTATATGAGTAAATTATTAACTAATTAAAAACTTGTTTTTTAATTATTGGTATTTCGAAAATTAAAATCAGCCCTGCTGATAAAGGATACATTTAACGGGCAAAATTTGTTTGACATCTATTCTTTCAGGTTATCCGGGTTTAAATTTGATTTTATAAATTTAAAAATATAAAGTATATACAAACGATGAAAAAAAACATCATATCAACATATTTATTGATTTTTCTATTCGTTTCATTTGCTTTCGGCAAAGAAATGGAGCAGCCTGCAGGCACAGATGCAAATATTTTTGGTCATGTTTTAAATGCCGAAACAGGCAATCATATTCCTTTTATCAATCTTATGATAAAAAATACCCGTATAGGGGCGTTAACTGATGCTTCAGGTCATTATATGCTCACCAACCTTCCGGCCGGCAGGCATACTCTCATAGTCAAAGGTATGGGATACGAGACCGTAGCGGTTGAGTTTAAAATTGAAGAAAATCAAACAAAAGAGATCAATGTAAAAACTGAATATAAAGGTATAGCTCTTGACGAGATAGTTTTGACTTCATCACCTACAGCCAGTGGTTTTAGTTATCAGCCCGATCAGTCTTTTATTGGTGAGGCTTTACAAAGACGCAGTGAGGTATCATTTGGTGAGATGCTTGACGGTGAGCCGGGTATTGCGATGCGTTCTATGGGTCCGACACCTTCAAGGCCAGTTATTCGAGGGCTTGACGGAGACCGGATTTTAGTATTGCAAGACGGCGAACGTATGGGTGATATTTCACACAGTGCTGCCGATCATGCCATTTCAATGGACCCGCTTGCAGCCAGCAGAGTGGAAGTGGTTAGAGGCCCGGCAAGCTTGCTTTATGGCTCAAGTGCATTAGGCGGTGTTATCAATATAATGACAAACGACATCCCCGAAGAATGGACACGGGGAAGCTCCGGCGTGTTATCCGCTCAGGGAGCAACTGTCAACAATATGGGCGCAGGCTTCGGTAGATATACATTCGGCGGCGATAAATGGGCAACTACAGGACGTATAGCATACAGAAAGGCAGGCAACGTGAATACCCCGGTCGGCGAAATACCAAGTACAGCACTCGAAAATTATGACGGTGCAATAGGATTCGGCTTTGAGAACGATAAAAGTAACGGAGGTTTTGCCCTTTCGATGGGAAGCCAGAACTTTCAACTGCCCGAATCGGGCGCATTGCAAAACCCTGATGAAACCGTTGAAATACGCGCCGACAGACAATTACTGCGCGGAAAGCTCAACTTCAAAATCAACGATTTCTTCGATAAAGCCCAATTAAGGCTTAACAGCTCAAGATTCTTCCAGCAGGAAATGGAAATAGAGTATGACGACGGAGATATCATTGATGAAAATATTGAAATAGAGTTTGAAAAGTATAATATCAGCTCAACCCTTACAGTGCAGCACAGGGCAACAGGTATCTTTGACAGGGGGGCTATAGGGCTGAACCTTCAAGGACACCACATGGATGTTGGAGGCGACGAAGCATATACGCCCGGCGAAAAACGATATACTATCGCTATGTTCACGTTTCAGGAAATCCCGCTATCAAACATCTTAAGAATGCAGTTTGGTGTAAGACTTGATTATCAAAGGATAACAGCATTGCCAAACCACCTGTTCCCTGAGATCAATGTTTCGCGTGACGCCCTGAATTACTCGGGTTCAATAGGCTTGAATATTAGGCCGGCCGAGCAGATAGAAATAGGAGCACAATTTGCAAGATCGCACCGAAACCCCATTACCGAAGAGCTGTTTGCCGACGGACCGCATATAGGTGCAGGTGTATATGAAGTGGGCTGCGAAAAGCTGGATGATGAAGTAGGGCATGGCGGCGATCTGTTCATCAAATTCAAATACGACAGGTTTAAAGCTGAAGCAGCAGGTTTTGTTAACCATTTCAGGAATTTTATTATATTCAGACCTACAGGAGAACATGACCCGGATTCCGGATACCCTGTTTTCAAATATATAGGCGATGAAGCTCGCATGATCGGGGGTGAAGTATCCCTCAGCTGGATGATTACCGACAGACTGGAGTGGGATGTAAGTCTGGATTATGTCAACGGAAAGCAAATCGGTGAAGAAACCCGCTATTTGCCATATATCCCGCCCTTCCGTTTCGGAAGCGGAGTACGTTATGACTATGGGCAGGGATGGCTCGGAACAGGCGTAAAATTTGCCAATAAAAAATCAAATATTGCACCCAATGAAGAAACAACTGATGGATATGTCCTGCTTGGTGCACAAGCCGGATACAGATTGGACTATGGTGGAAGACATGTGATAATTTTGAGAGCAGAAAATATTTTGGATGCCGAATATCGCGACCACCTCTCCAGGATCGAAGACCGCAATATACCGATGCCGGGAAGAAACTTTAACCTGGCTTACAGGTTTTATTTTTAAGCCCGCTTTGAAAAGTCTTTTACCTGGTTCTATAACAAATAGTATGGGTAAATGTATTATTTATTTAATCATAATATAGCATTTATTATTATTTAGTCTGAAATCTCAAAAATAATAAGGTTAAAGGATTCTTGTTGTAATGTTTTATAACCTGACAAATCATACAACCTTATTACCTTATTTTTCAATATAACGATGTAATAATTTAACCATATATCAAATAAAACAATTAAAAAAGATTTGTGGTTATTAAACCTACATTTACTAACTTCGCAGGTTGAAAATAAAAAGCATCCTGTATGGATTATAACTTCAGCGATATTGAAAAAAAGTGGCAGCAATACTGGGAAGAAAAAAAGATATATAAAACCGGTATTGACCCGGAAAAAGCTAAATACTATGTCCTTGACATGTTTCCCTACCCGTCGGGTGCGGGGTTGCATGTAGGGCATCCTTTGGGCTACATTGCCTCCGACATTTATGCAAGATATAAGCGGCAAAAAGGGTTTAACGTACTGCACCCTATGGGCTATGATGCTTTCGGGCTGCCGGCTGAACAATATGCCATACAAACCGGGCAGCATCCGTCAATAACAACTGAAAAAAATATTGAAAGATATCGCAAACAGCTTGATAAAATAGGTTTTTCATTTGACTGGGACAGGGAGGTTCGTACCTGCAGCCCCGAATATTATAAATGGACACAGTGGACTTTCATACAGCTTTTCAGGCATTATTACGATAATAAGACCCAAAAAGCCGAGCCCATATCGGATTTGATATCAAAATTTGAAAGGTCGGGAAATCTTGATGTTGATGCAGCCTGCAGTCCTGTGCCGGAGTTTACCGCTGTCGGCTGGAGAAAGATGAATGAAAAAGAAAAGCAGCAGGTACTAATGAAATACCGCCTTGCATATTTGTCGGAAAGCATGGTCAATTGGTGTCCGAAGCTTGGAACTGTGCTTGCAAACGATGAGGTTAGGGAGGGATATTCGGTCAGGGGTGGTTTCCCGGTAGAAAAAAAGAAAATGAGCCAGTGGTTCCTCCGGGTTACGGCCTATGCGCCACGGCTTCTCAACGGCCTTGAAGAAATAGAGTGGTCAGAAAGCCTTAAAGAAATACAGCGTAACTGGATAGGAAAAAGTGAAGGCGCAACCATATTTTTTAAAGTAAAAGACTCTGAACATAAAATTGAAGTCTTCACCACACGCCCCGATACCATTTTTGGCTCCACATTTATGGTTCTGGCACCTGAACACGAATTACTTCCGAAAATTTCTGCCGAACCTTACGCATCTAAAGTGGAAAAATACATTAAGGATAGCTTCAGGCGCACAGAAAGAGAGCGTATGGCTGAAACAAAAACCGTTACAGGTCAATTTACCGGCACATATTGTGAGCATCCCTTTACGAAAAAACCATTACCTGTTTTTGTAGCCGATTATGTTTTGATTAGCTACGGAACCGGTTCTATTATGGCAGTACCTGCACATGACAGCCGCGACTATGAATTTGCAAAAAAATTCGACCTTCCTGTCAAAGAAGTCGTCACGGGCGGTGATATTGAACAAGGCTCTTATGAAGCCAGAGACGGTATAATGATAAACAGTGAGTTTATAAACGGCATGGATGTGCGAAACGCTATAAAAGCCGTGATTAAAAAACTTGAAAGCACTCAAATGGGCAAAAGTACCGTTAATTACCGTATACGCGACGCCATTTTCAGCAGGCAACGCTACTGGGGCGAACCATTCCCGGTATATTACAAAGACGGGATACCTTATGTGCTCGACGAAAAAGAACTTCCATTGGAATTACCCCGTGTTGACAAATACCTGCCAACCGAAACAGGCGAACCGCCACTGGCAAGGGCGAAAAACTGGAAAACCAAAGAAGGATACCCGCTCGATTGTAACACAATGCCCGGTTTTGCCGGATCAAGTGCATATTATATACGATATATGGATGCACAAAACAACAATGAACTGGTCTCAAAAAAAGAAGTAGAATACTGGAAAAACGTCGACCTTTATGTAGGTGGAGCAGAACATGCTACAGGACACCTTGTATATTCAAGATTCTGGAATAAATTCCTCTACGATATCGGAGTGGTAGTCGAAAATGAACCATTCAAAAAACTGATAAACCAGGGAATGATCCAGGGACGTTCAAATTTCGTTTACAGGGTTAAAAATACCAATAAATTCGTGTCATATAACCTGCGAAATAAATATGATACAATGCCCGTGCATGTAGATGTAAATATTGTTGAAAATGATATACTTGATATTGAAGAATTCAAAAAATCAAATCCGGAACATGAAAATGCAGAATTTATCCTTGAAGAAGGTAAATATGTCTGTGGCTGGGAAGTGGAAAAAATGTCAAAATCATATCTTAATGTCGTTAACCCGGATGACCTTATTCAAAAATATGGAGCAGATACACTGAGATTATATGAAATGTTTCTCGGGCCCATTGAACAGTCAAAACCATGGGATGATAAAGGCATTGAAGGAGTGTTCAGATTTTTGAAAAGATTCTGGCGACTGTTTCATGAAAATAAAGGAGATTTTTGTGTTGCACCGGAAACTGCATCGGAAGAAGAGCTTAAAATATTGCACAAAACCATAAAAAAGGTAAGTGGAGATATCGAAAGGTTTGCTTTTAATACTGCCATAAGCGCTTTTATGACACTTTTAAATAAACTGTATGACCTGAAATGTAATAAAAAAGAGATATTAGAGCCCTTTGTAATTCTTCTGTCGCCCTTTGCACCGCATATTTGCGAAGAAACCTGGCAAAAGCTCGGACATGAGGAAAGCATCGTTTTTGAACAATACCCGGAGTATGATGAAAAATATATCGTGGAAGAACTGATTACTTATCCGGTTTCTTTCAACGGTAAAACACGATTTAAGATGAAATTGCCCACCGATATGGATATTGAAGAAATTAAAAGAAACGTCATTGAAGCAGAAGAATCACAAAAATGGATTAAAGACAAAAAGGTTAAAAAAGTTATTGTTGTGCCGGGAAAAATTGTGAATGTGGTGGTTTAAGATCATTTAATAACATAAACATGCCTGACAATAAAAGAGACAAAAAGAAAAGAACCGGCAAGACCAAATCTGCTTTACGTGTGAATAAAAGCATTGATCAGCCTCCCTCAATCAGCAACGATGTTGTAAAAGCTTTTATGAAGAAGCAGCAGAAGCTGTTACCTCTTGAGAAATATGTTGATGGCATATTGTCGGGCGATCGTATAATATTAAGTAAAGCCATAACGCTTATTGAGAGTTTGCTGCCGGAGCATTATGATCTTGCTCAGAAAATAATTGAGAGGTGCATGCCATATTCGGGGGATTCTATACGTGTAGGCATAACCGGAGTTCCCGGTGCAGGCAAAAGCACTTTCATAGAAGCGCTCGGAAAATACCTTACCGGTGAGGGTCATAAAATAGCCGTACTTGCCGTTGACCCTTCAAGCGAACTTTCGCGGGGCTCCATTCTGGGCGATAAAACCCGGATGGAAATGCTCTCAAAAGATGATAATGCATTCGTAAGACCATCACCATCGGCAGGCACCCTGGGTGGAGTAGCCCGTAAAACAAGAGAAATAATAGTCTTATGTGAAGCTGCCGGATTTAATAAGGTCTTTGTTGAAACTGTCGGCGTCGGTCATTCGGAAATTACTGTCCATTCTATGGTTGACTTCTTCCTGCTGCTTATGCTTGCCGGCGCAGGCGACGAATTACAGGGAATAAAAAGAGGCGTCATGGAAATGTCGGACGGTATAGTAATAAATAAAGCCGACGGAGATAACACAGAAAAAGCAGAAATTGCCAAAGTACAATTTCAGAATGTATTGCAATTATTCCCGAAACAACAGCCGGACTGGTCGCCTAAAGTATTGACTTGCTCCGCCTTAAATAAAACAGGTATAGATAAAGTATGGAACATGATATTGGATCATCATGACACTATGAATAAAACCGGTTATTTCCGTCTGAAACGCGACCAACAGAAAATAAACCGTATGTATGAAACCATTAACCGGTCACTGTCAAGCCATTTCTATCAAAATCCTGAAGTGAAAAGCAAACTCCGGAAAGTGGAAAAAGCCATGCAAAACAATAAATTGTCAGCATACCAGGCAGCCCAGCAGTTACTCAATTACTATTTTAAGGATCTCAAAACAGATTAGCGGTGAGAGGATTAAGGTTATTGTCACTGATTTAATTTCTAAGATTGAAAACTTATTGAATAAATAATATATAGTAATGCTTAACTAACAAATTGAATTACGGTGTTGTATAATAAATTTTTTATTTTAACAATTACAGCCCTGTTTTACGGCTTGTATATTGGTAATTTGGCTTACGCCAATACCATCGAAGGTTTGGCAAAGAAATATTTGAAAGCAGTTATTATTGCTATGAGCTTATAAAGATAGGCCTTCGCGTCTTGGCGACTTGACGGTTCATAATATTGCTGTTAATTGTGACCGGGTTTTAAAAAGTCCGGAACAATCACGCCGAAAGGTTAAAATGCTTCGGAAAGCGGGCTTTTTTGCCCTTGTAAAACTCTTCAATTTTTTTAAAATCTTCTTCGAAATTTCCCGTCACATATACAACAGGACCCAGTCCGCCTGTTTTATTGCCATAGTCCAGGTAGCCACAAATAATTGGAACTTCAGCCTTTTGTGCAATGAAATAGAAGCCTTTTTTCCATTTACGGCTTAATTTACGTGTCCCTTCAGGTGTAATAAGCAAATGTAAAGTATCCCTGCTTTTGTATAAATCGGCTATATGTTTAATAAGCTTGTGGCTATGAGTACGATCAACGGGAATAGCGCCCAAAGCACGTAAAATTAACCCCAAAGGAAAATAGAAAAACTCTTTTTTAATTACAACCAAAGCTTTGATATTTAAACACAATAAACCCAGCTTGCCAATCACATAATCCATATAGCTGGTATGAGGAGCCATTATAATTACCGACTTTTTTATGTCTTCAGGCATTCCCCTGAAAATCTTCCACCCTGCAAGTCGTAAAATAAGCTTTGCCATGAACCTCATAACATAATTGATATATTAAACCTGAAATGTGATTATTCAGCCCTTCAAATTTATTAACAATTCTGATATGGGTAACAGGTAACGGGTTATCATTGTCAATTAATGATTACCGCTCAGCTTATCGCTCACCAACCACCTATTACTTCTTTTCTTCCCACACTCTCACGCTCTTACATTCTCACGATCTCCCGCTCCCACATTCTCCCGCTCCGCAACCCATACCATATGACCTCCAGGCCTGTCAACATTACTGAATAGTTACATTATTGTTATATAAAAACTGAAACAATGAATGAAAATCAAAAATACAATCTCTTAATTGTTTTTTGGATAAAAAATATGAATAATTTCACCGGAAAATTATAAATTCGCTGATTGGCTACAAAATAAAAAGTCCAAAAATATTGGTTCCCGAATAGTTAGCTTATATATGGGGGAAAATACTATTTAGAATTGATTTATAATTTCAACAAAAAGTATAGATTAAAAATAAAAAATATGACACGGCTAAGCGTAAACATTAACAAAATAGCTACACTTCGCAATGCCCGTGGCGGTAATTTGCCCGATGTAGTTAAAGCAGCCATCAATTGCGAGAAGTTCGGTGCGCAGGGAATTACTGTTCATCCGCGCCCCGATGAAAGACATATAAGATACCAGGATGTCCTGGACCTCAAACCTGTTGTAACCACCGAATTCAATATTGAAGGATATCCTTCTGAAAAATATTTGAAACTGGTAAGTGAGGTAAAGCCCGCACAGGCAACCCTGGTACCCGATCCTCCTAATGCTCTTACTTCGAGCGCCGGATGGAAGACAGTCAAACACAAAGATTTCCTTAAAGAGGTGATTAAACATTTGAAAAGCCGGGGTATCAGGACTTCAATATTTATTGAAACCGACCCTGAAATAATCGAAGAAGCAGCAAATACCGGTACCGACAGGGTAGAGCTATATACGGAGCCTTATGCCGCTATGTACCCCAAAAATCCCAAAAAAGCCGTCGAGCCATTTGTTAAAGCGGCAAAAGTGGCAAATGAATGTGGACTGGGCTTAAACGCCGGACATGACCTTAACCTGGTTAATCTGAAATATTTTGCACAAAACGTGCCCTTCCTGCTTGAAGTATCAATAGGCCACGCACTTATTTCCGATGCACTATATTATGGATTGGAAAATACGATACAGTTATATCTGAGAGAATTGAAGTAAAATATTATTATAAACTTATAAAAAACATAAACTATGATCAAAACTGGATTTATAAAACTCAGCATTTTTATCACAGCTATTTTAATTTCTGCCACAGCATTGGCAGGTGAAACATTTACTCCTGGGCACATGTGGAACATGCAACGTGTCAGTGCGCCTTCGGTCTCGCCTGACGGCAAATGGAGTGTTTTTACTGTAACTGCTTATGATATTGATGAAAACAGCCGGTCCGGCTATCTGTACCTTTTAAATAACAATACAAAAGAAAAAAGACAGATAACCTATACCGGTAAAGACGGTTCTCCGGTATTCTGCCCGGAAGGGAAAAAAATTGCCTTTACCAGCCGCAGAGATGACGGCCCGGCACAATTATATGTGCTGGACCTTAAAGGCGGCGGCGAAGCAGAGAAAATTACCGACCTGCCCATAGGAATATTCGCACCAAAATGGTTTCCGGATGGTGAAAAAATCGCTTTCGCCGCAAACATTCACCCCGACTATGAAGGCGATTTCGATAAACTCGAAGAAATAATTAAGAAACAACGTGAAAGTAAGGTAACTGCAAAAGTTACGGAAAACAATGTTTACAGGTTTTGGGACAGATGGCTGACCGACGGCTTTTACCCGCGGCTTTTTAAAGTTAACCTCGAAAGCAGGGAAGTTAAAGACCTGATGCCCGAAACAACAAACTTCTTCGGGATGATGGGTGGCGTTTCGTATGATATAGCACCCGACGGAAAAGAAATAGCCGTATCTATGAACAGCACAAAACCGCCTTACGAACAGTTGAAAAGCTCTATATACTTGTTAAAAACCGATGGCAGTGGAGAAATTATTAATATCACAAAAGATAATCCTGCTAACGATGTAAACCCTGTATATAGCCACGACGGCAACTATATCCTTTATGGAAAACAAAAAATAATCCACTTTTATGCCGATAAAGTGCGAATGGTTGTGTTCAACAGAAACAAGAAAACTCACAACAATATTACAGAGGATATTGATCTTTCATGCCAGCAATGGATATGGTCGGACAACGGCAAAACGATCTATTTTCACGCCGAAGACCGTGGTATGAGATCTTTGTTTTCAATACCGTCTGAAGGGGGTGATGTAACCGAAATATATCGTGGAGGCACGGCCAATAACGTTACCAGAGCCGGACGGCGTAACCTTATATTTACCCGGCACGAGTTGAACAAGCCAATAGAGATTTACAGCATAGATGAGCGTGGCAGAAATCTGACAAAGCTGACCGGCTTCAACGATGAGATTATTTCCGGGCTTGAGCTGGGCAAGGTTGACAACATTACATACACCGGCGCCAATGATGTTGACATTCAAATGTTTGTCATTTATCCGCCCGGCTTTGACCCCGACGAAAAATATCCCCTGGTATTTATGATACATGGCGGTCCTCACGGTATTTTTGGTGACCAGTGGCATTATCGCTGGAACGCCCAACTTTTTGCCGCACCGGGATACGTTGTAGCTATGCCCAATTTCCATGGATCAACCAGTTTCGGACAGGATTTTGCCATATCCATTCACGGAAACCATGCCGACCTGCCCTACCGCGATATTATGAAGGCGGCTGATTATATGGAACAAAAGGATTATATTGACGGAAGCCGTATGGCAGCTACCGGCGGCAGCTATGGCGGATATATGGTAAGCTGGATAGCAGGACAAACCGACCGCTTTGCAGCCCTGGTTAATCACGCCGGAGTATTTGACCTTAACCTGCAATTCGCCTCCGACTATTCAGCCAACAGAGAATACCAATACGGCGGTTCACCATGGGAAAATACCGAACAAATGCAAAAAATCAGCCCCGCATCTTATGCTGAAAACTTTAAATCGCCAATGCTTATAATACACGGTGAGCTCGATTACAGAGTGCCCATCGCACACGCGTTCCTCGTATATAATATATACAAAAATATGGGGCTCGATGCACGACTGGTATATTATCCCGACGAAAACCACTGGATACTGACACCGCAAAACTCAATATTCTGGTATGATGAGCTTTATAACTGGCTGGAAAGATATCTGAATCAGGTAAACTAATAACGGTTTATTTACTTTAATGAAAATAATAAAAGATTAATACCCTGAGGCCTTTGTCATTAGCAATGGAGTAAATTAAATCTATTGATTAATGATTCCTTGTTTGCAATAAACTACAAATTATTATTTTTATCCATACAAATCGTTAGGGAACAAAAATTTCTTATGTAATACCATCAGAATAATAACGCTATTTAATTCAAAATTTCACCGTTTTTGTTATCTTTACATTCCGAAAGTTTGTATAAGATTGCAAGTTGTTGCTTTCAACAAACGAATATTATCAGATATTCTAATTTAACATTTTACTTTCATATTTGCCGGATGCAAAAAACTGTTAAAATATTCATAGCCTTATTTCTGTCACTTTTTTCACACAATATATTGTACTCCAATACGCCTGTTCACAGTAATGAGTTTATGTATATTGGTGTCGGTGCGCGTGCACTGGGTATGTCAAACAGTTTTGTGGCTGTGGCTAATGATGTGACCGCCGGATACTGGAATCCTGCCGGATTAATCTATATTGAATCCAATATTCAGCTTTCCCTTATGCACAGCCAGTATTTTGCCGGCCTTGCCAGCTATGACTACGGCGCTATTGCCTTCAACACCGACAAGTACAGCAGCTTTGCATTTTCATATATCAGGTTTGGCGTTGATGATATCCCCGATACTTCCGAGCTGATAGATGAAGAAGGAAACATAAACTACGACCGTATAAGATCATTTTCAGCAGCTGATAACGGATTTTTGTTATCATATGCCAGAATGTTACCGCAATTAGATAACCTCAAAGCAGGTGTTAATGTTAAAGTGATACGCCGTACAGCCGGAAATTTTGCAAGTGCCTGGGGTTTCGGTATAGACGTCGGAGCACAATACTCATATAATAACTGGAAATTCGGATTTTCAGGCAAAGATATTACAACCACATTCAACGCATGGAATTATGACCTTGACGAGAGAATGAGAGAAGCATTTGAACTTACAGGTAACGAAATCCCCGTAAGCTCAACGGAAATTACTTTACCAAGATTTGTATTAGGTACGGCAAAGAATTTACACCTGTTTGAAAACTTTTCTGTGCTGCTGTCGCTCGATATGATAATTACCAGCGACGGCAAAAGAAATGTGCTTGTTAAAAGCGATCCATTCAGCATGGAACCTTGTTTGGGAATGGAAATTAATTACGGCGGTTTTGTCTTTTTACGAACAGGGGTGGGAAATATACAGCAATACTATAACACAAAAGGTGAAAGAATCAGAAGCTTCCAGCCTAATATAGGGGTGGGTGTTGTAATAAGGGATAATCTGGCTATAGACTATGCACTCACTAATGTGGGGAATAGCTCTATCGCACTATATTCAAATATATTTTCATTAAGGCTTAATATTAGCCCGGTAGAGAATGATGATTAAAATAAGGTATGGTTTATAAACAAATTAAAAGGGCATGAAAAAATATTTTTACACATACCTGAATGTTATAAATGCGGGTTTAGTCTGAGCGATTTAAAATAAATTATTGTCCGGATGAAAAATATAAATATAATTAGACCATTTTTCACGATAATTTTTTTGTTATTATCTTTTTTGCCTGTGAGCTCCATAGCCAGGCCCTTTGGCAACGAATGGATAGATTATAACCGGCAATATTACAGGATCGCTGTACATGAGCAGGGTATCTACCGGATAGATTATAATACGCTGCTGGCTGCGGGCGTTCCTTTGGGTACATTTGATCCGAGAAACTTCCAGATATTTGCTCGCGGTGAAGAACAACCTATATTTGTTAAAAATGAAAGTTCAGGCGTTTTTCAGCCGGGAGATTACATAGAATTCTATGCCGAAGGAAATGACGGTTGGTTTGACAAATACCTGTATAAAAACCCGGAAGATCAGCCCAACTGCAATTACAGCTTGTTTACCGATACGGCAACATATTACATTACATGGAATAACCTGCTTGATAATAAAAGATTCAACGTTGAAACCGACACCAACTTTGCGGGATACACGGCTTCAGCATACTTTTGGCATTATTCAAGACACGATTATACAAACCGCTATTTTGCAGGTGAAACCAATAACTATGGTGTGACCAGCCCGGAATATACCAGAGTACAGGGTTGGTTTGACAATTATTTTAACCAGGGAACTTTCCGCACAAAAAATATTCCAACCTCAAATGTTTACACAAACGGACCCGATGCGGAAATTGAGCTTGCTGTTGCCGGCGTAAATAAGCAAGACCACCAAATGCAGATCAGCTTTGCAAATGTTAATATAGATACAACCTATTACGGGCACAAATTTTTGCGGTTTGAGTATAAGGTTCCGGCAACATCATTAGACCCTGAAAATACCCCGTTCGTTTTTACATCTGTTGACCTTGATGGTGCCGGTCGTAATACTATTGCCTATATTTCAGTAAAATATCCGCATACTTACAATCTTGGCGGAAGTGATTACAGACTTATGAATGTTCCTGAATCGGAAGAAAACAAAACTCTGCTTAGTATGAGCAATTTTACCGCCGACGAACAAGATGAAGTCTGGATCTGGGATTTGACTTCATACAATAAAATTTTGGTGGTTAGGGAAAACCAAACCTTCAAAGCTTTATTACCCGATCCGGACAAGGAAAGAAAATGCTATATAACCTCTGAGAGCAATATAAAATACGTTAGCGTAATTACTGCCGTGAATGAAAAATCTCCTGAACCGGGTAAGTTTAATGACTTCATATCAGCCGAAAATGTCAATTCCGATTTTCTTTTGGTAACTCACAGTTCGTTGATGGCAGCATCCCAGGCTTACAAGGAATACCGTAATGCAACAGGGTATAAAGTATTGTTGGTTGACGAAGCCGGGCTGTATGATCAGTTTTCCTATGGAATAAGAAAACATCCTTTGGCGCTGAGAAATTTCACAAGATATCTTATTGAGAATTATGCTGAGCCGCCAGGAAAGTTGTTCCTCGTCGGTAAAGCATATAAAGCACGGGATTACCGAAAAAACAGCGATCTGTTCAACAATACGAAAGTGGTCTCTTTTGGTGATCCTCCGTCTGATATACTGATAACGGCAGGTATAACCGATGAGCTTTACACACCGGCTATACCGACAGGTCGTTTGAGTGCCAAAGAACCTTCACATGTTGAAATTTATCTTGATAAAATGATTCAATATGAGTCGGCACAGCAACATGCCGAAGAGTGGATGAAAAATGTTTTGCACTTCGGCGGAGGAAGCAGCATAAGCGAGCAGAATACCCTGGCAGGATATCTTAAGCAATATCAAAATATCCTGGAAGATACCCTGATGGGAGCTTATGTGCGTACATTCCTCAAAAGCTCCACCGAACCCATGCAAATAATATATTCCGACTCGCTGAAAAATATTATAAATAATGGCGTCAGCATAATGACATTTTTCGGACATGCAGCCGGTATAGGATTTGACATAAGTATCGATCACCCCGAAAAGTACAATAATTACGGCAAATATCCTTTCCTCGTGGCAAACTCCTGCCTTGCAGGAGATCTTTTCGATAAAGATGTGGTCTCTTCTTCTGAAACCTTTGTGCTTATAGAAAACAAAGGCACTATTGGTTACCTGGCTTCAACATCATTGTCAGGCCCTACGGAACTGAACCTTTATTCCAACGAATTTTTTAAAAACATTGCTTCCTATAAGTATGGAAAACCCGTAGGTATCAGCATAAAAAAGGCCATAAATGCAATTCAGTCAACCAATATTTACATCAGGAATATATGTCTGTACACGACCCTTCATGGTGATCCTGCGCTGCGTATAAACTCACAGGCAAAACCCGATTATATGATAACACCAGAAAGGATTTTCTTCACTCCTGAAGACGTGTCAACCGAACTTGACAGCTTTAAGGTAAATGTAATTGCAACAAACATAGGCAAAGCTATACATGATTCAATATTTGTTGAACTTACAAGGACTTTCCCGGACGGCAGCACCGACATCCGGATGAAACGTATCGCAGCGCCCATGTACAGGGATACCGTAATATTCGGGTTTGAGATCGACAGGGAAAGGGGTGTGGGCGTGAATCAGTTCAAAGCGGTATTAGATGCCTACAATGAAATTGATGAGCTTTCGGAGCTGAATAATTCTGCCACGGTAAATCTGCTGATAAGCTCTACCGATATTCTTCCCGTATATCCGTATCGATATGCCATAGTGCCTGAACCACAGGTCACTCTGAAAGCATCAACCGGCAACCCTTTCATAGATGAGTTAACATACGTGTTTGAAATTGATACATCAGCAGCTTTTAAAAATCCGGTAAGGCAAAAAATAACCCAAACCGGCGGAGTAGTCAAATGGAACCCCCCAATAATGCCGGAAGACAGTACGGTTTACTTCTGGAGAGTAAGCCCCGATTCAATATATGATGGCTCATATTCCTGGCGGTCAAGCAGCTTTCAGTATATCAACGGAAAAAGGGGTTGGAGTCAGGCGCATTTTGACCAGTTCGGAAATAATAAATATCAGTATATAACCTATGAACCTGATAAAAAACAATGGGATTTTGTCAATAACATTTTAAACATTCATGCTCAAACAGGATATTATCCAAACATACCATGGGATGAGATCTGGTATAAAGTCAATGGTATTCTCAAAAGCCGGTGGTTTTGCACAGATTATTACAGGGAGGGTGCAATGAAGTTTGCCGTTTTTGACCCTGTTTCCGGTGAAACCTGGAGAAGCATAGATCAGGGAGACGGCAAAGGGCAGTTTGGTAATGAACATTGTTATGACTATCTCAATCATGCTTTTGATTTTCATACAGATACCGAAGAATCAAGAAATAAAATTATAGCTTTTCTTGATACCGTGCCTGAAAGCTATTATGTCCTTGCTTTAAGCCATAAAAACCATTTTGCCGAAGATTACCCCGAAGAACTATACGAGGGTTTTGAGTCAATAGGCAGCGGGCAAATAAGAAACCTGACAAACAATACTCCTTATATAATTTTCGGACAAAAAGGGTCGACTCCGGGAAGTGCCAAAGAAAAGGTAGGACCGGACAAAACCTGGACAATTACACTGGAAGATATTATTGAAACTGATTGGAAAGAAGGTTATATAAAATCGGAGCTTATCGGTCCGGCAAAAAAGTGGAACTCGCTTCACTGGCACCAGGAAAATCTTGACGGCCTTGAAACCGACTCCGTATGGTTGAATGTGTTAGGGGTTGATATTCAAGGTCAAACCGACACCTTATTGTACAACCTTCCGCCCGATTCGTCGTCCGTCTATAATCTCCACCAACACGTTGATGCAGAAAAATATCCCTACCTTAATCTTATCGTCTTCATGCGTGATGATATAAACCATACACCGGCGCAAATGCGTAGATGGCAGGTAGTATATGACGGAGTTCCTGAAACCGCAATAAACCCGTCAAAACATTTTGTATTTGAGTCCGATACAATTATGGAGGGCCAACAGTTGCTTTTTTCTACCGCTATTCACAATATAGGCGATTACGATATGGACAGCCTGCTGGTAAATTACTGGCTTATTGATAAAGACCGGAAAGTTCATCCTGTTGATTACCCTCGTCAAAAAACTCATCCCGAAGGTGATATTTTCATAGATACAATAAAGGTGGATACCCGTAATCTGCCCGGTCATAATACCTTTTGGATTGAAGTAAATCCCGGCAATGATCAATTGGAGCAATATCATTTCAATAACATAGGACAGCTTGGTTTTTATGTTGAAAAAGACAAAACAAATCCCTTACTGGATGTTACTTTCGACGGTATTCACATACTCGACGGCGATATTGTTTCGCCAAACCCCCTCATACAAATTACGCTGCGCGATGAAAACCCGTTCCTTTTACTTGATGATACTTCTTATGTCAAGGTGTTCCTGCAGTCACCAATTCAAAACGAACCCGAAAGGGTTTATTTTATAAAGAACGGACAGGAAAATATGAGATTTACGCCCGCCACCGATTCAAATAATCAGTGCCAGGTTCAATTCAACCCACAACTCAGTGAAGAGGGAAAATATCGCCTGATAGTCCAGGCAACCGATGCATCAATGAACCTGTCAGGTGAAGAAGATTATTCCATAAGCTTCGAAGTAATAGAAGAATCAACAATAACCAATGTTTTCAATTATCCCAATCCTTTCTCAACGGCAACACATTTTGTATTTACTCTTACCGGCTCTGAAATACCAACCTATTTCAAGATACAGATAATGACAATCACAGGGAAAGTGGTGCGTGAAATTGACCTGACAGAACTAGGACCCATAAATATCGGACGAAATAAAACGCAATATGCATGGGATGGAACCGACCGCTACGGACAACGATTAGCTAACGGAGTATATCTGTACCGGGTTATTGCAAAAATTAATGATGAAAAAATCGATCATCGACCTACAGAAGCCGACAAATATTTTCACAGGGGCTTTGGCAAAATGTACCTTATCCGTTAAATAAGCTGTTTGTCGTGATACAAAACGTTGAATTGAAAAATTTCCAATAATAAAATAATGAACAACCCTGAATGGATAAAATAGCTCAATGTTGTTTTTTATATCAGAAAAAGAACCCCCCTGCATAATAGCAAGTAAAAAACATTGTCGGTGAAGCGCTTATCTTATAAAAAATTATTAATTTTGAAATAAATAGTATTAATAATATTTGCCGAATAAATCTTCATTTACTAACGTTCATAAAAGGTGATTAATAAAGTATGAGGATTCCATTGATTAATAACAAATAACGCAAATATTGACTAATATATATTATAAGAGAACAAGAGTTTAACTACATTTAATACAAATGAATTTGCCGGTGGTCCGGCACTTTCAGACCATTATATACGGATGCAAAATTATCCTGTAAAAGTCATTCTTGCATTTGGTGAAGCCGTTACCAACAACAAAAAATTATCAGATTGGCTTTTGAAAAACGGTTTTCCGGAGCTGGCGGCATTAGCCGCTGCCATTAATGCCAGTAAAGAAGCTTTCAAATGGCTTATGAAACATAAATATTATCACCTGGCTGCCTTCAGCAATACATTATATGACGATGAAAATGCCCGCCAATGGCTTAAAAAACACGATTATGAAATACTTTTATTTATTGCTGACGCTGCCAGGGGTGATATTAATGCAAAAAAATGGCTCATGAAAAAAGACCTTAAAATATTTTTAATTTTATCATCAAAAATTGAAAATATCGTAAGAGAAAAAAAAGCTGATTTCGACGACTATCATAAGTTCAATTTTTAAATCATTTATAGTTTTTATCACTAGTGTCCGGTTAAGAATTGATCTTGCCACAAAGACATTCACTCTGTTGGATATATGTTTTTCATATTCATCCTGTTAGTTAACAAATTATCCAACAGGGCGGGAACACAAAGGAAACACTAAGAGCAATGTGCAGAAATTCAGTTCTTTGTGAATCTTCGAGTCTTTGAGCCTCCTATATAACTCTTTTTAAGTTTTTATGTGCTTATATTCAGAACTCCTGACCTCTCGCAACTGAAAGTACGGGGATTTGAGAACATTCAAACTTTTGGAACAAATAAGTAAAAACCTTATTCAACCTTATTCACTTCCCAACTATAACCTTAATAGCAAAATGCAACCACACACCAATTAAACCTTATTACCTTATGTTGTGGGCTAAACCCTTCACAAAATAAGGTAATAAGGTTGGGGTATCATATTATGGTTTCTTGCTATTAAGGTTCATGTTTTGTAGTTGATAAGGTATAAATAAGGTTTGCCCATCAGAGTTGTGAAATTGCATGCGGCAAATTACTGTGTTTTCAATTGCGGGCAATTTCGTTAATTTACCTTATCTTTAGAGATGGGGTAATAAGTTCTTATTATTGTTATTATCTCATTTTTTTACTTTTACTGCTAATTGTGTAAATGTTTGGTTATAGGAAAATTGAAAATAGTATTGAAATAGAAAATAGAAAATTTCATGGCTTGCCAAATAATCTTTTTCTTTCCACTTTCCTTTTTTTCCATTACCATTTTCACATAACTTATTTATTTCGAAGATAACATAATGCTAATTTTCATAAATTAGCGTATGTATTATCTCTTATATAGCTCTTTTTATTAAAATTATCTGTTTTTGAGGTTGGAGAAGTAATTCTCCCGAACACTTTGTGGCTATATTTAATTAAAGTTTATAATCAATTAATTTTAATTTCTTTTGTAATGACTGATATTAAAAGAAAATAAACAATTTATAAATTCTTAACCGGACACTAGTGAGTTTTTATATTAAAAAGACCAACTTTTTTAAAAAAAATATATGTAAGCTCATTTTTTTGATTAATTTTGCATTTCGTTCAATTTTTGTGTTACTAAATTTTTTTTACAATGAACATTTATGTTGGAAACCTTAGCTACAGTATTAAGGAAGATGGGCTTCGCGAGATTTTCGAAGAATATGGCGAAGTATCTTCGGCTAAGATTATCACCGACCGGGAAACCGGCAGAAGTAAAGGTTTTGGGTTTGTCGAAATGGCAAATGAAGAAGAAGGCAATGCTGCTATCGAAAACCTGAACGGCAAAGATGTTGATGGCAGAAACATCAACGTCTCTAAAGCCAGACCTAGAAAAGAGAGCTTTTCGGATCAAAAATAAAAGATATTAAAGCTGTCGGTTTTTAAAGATTTTTATTATTGATCTTTCTTTCTTGCAACTAAATCAGTCTGTGAAAAACTAATCATTATTGGTTTTTTATTTTCTCATTGCACTTGAATGATTATTAGATACAAAAATAATATTACAAGATGATCAATGTAACCAAGACTGAAAAACTCTAAAACCTTTTCTGAAAAACAAGCCAAAGATTTTTTAATGTATATTTTCACATTTTCTCTTTGGCTTTTTTTTATTTTTAACTTTTCAAAAATAACCTGTATTATGTCGTATACATATAAATATCCCCGTCCTATGGTAACTGTTGATGCGGTAATATTCGGCATTTGTACTGACGGCAGTTTTGAAGTATTATTGATAGAACGCGGCAGTCCTCCGTTTAAGGGCTGCTGGGCTTTACCGGGTGGTTTTATTGGTATGGATGAAAGTTTGGATGAAAGTATAATTCGCGAATTGAAAGAAGAAACCGGGATAGAATCGGTAAAGCTTTACCAGTTTTATGCTTTTGGTAATCCCGGTCGTGATCCGCGGGGGCGTAATATTTCGATAGCTTACTGGGGGAAAGAGTCAAAAAGCCGGCTTGAACCTAAAGCCGGCTCAGATGCAAAATCCTACAAATGGTTTAGCCTGGCAAACTTGCCTAAGCTGGCTTTTGACCACAATGAAGTTATTGCCAAAGCCATGAAAACGGCAAAAATAAAATCAGATATACTCTAACATTGCTTTTACAATATTGTCGGCGCCTTCTCCTATCTGTGCTATGGTAGCATCAAGCATATAACAGGGTGTGCTGAACAACTTGTTCTTTTCATCTACAACAACTTCACCATGATTGGTAGTTTTATGAATAGCGCCCATGGCTTCAACCGCTTCTGCTGTTCCCTTGTCCTGCCCTATGGTAATTTCCGCACCGCCGCCAAATACTTTTGCAAACAATATGGGTGCAATACATAATGCACCTATTGGCTTGCCCTGCGATTTCATCGATATAAGCGCCGCCTCAACGCCCGGATTTACCCTGCAATCCGGACCGTCAAAGGCAAACGTGCATAAATTCTTGGCTGCACCAAATCCGCCGGGAAATATCAAGGCATCATAAGAAGCAGCATCGAAATCCTTGAGATCCTTGACAGTGCCACGCGCTATGCGTGCCGACTCAACCAGCACATTGCGATTATCATCAGTCTCACTGCCGGTTAAATGATTGATAACATGATGTTGCGAAATGTCTGGCGCAAAAATATCATATGCGGCACCATGTTTTGAAATTGAATAAATAGTAAGTGTTGCCTCATGGATCTCAGCACCATCAAAGACACCACATCCTGATAAAACTACAGCAAATTTTTTCATACTATGTATGGTTTTTTTGGGTTAATAATTATCCTTATATATGTGATCCGGTCTTAACTCAGACCACTAATATAATATTTTTATAGAAACAAATGAAATTATAATTGGGTGAATTTATGGAAAATGGATCATGTATTAACAAAAAAACAGGAAAGCCACTATAATTATCAGGTTATAAACATAGAAAGCTTTATTAGAAAATATGATCGGCCCAAGAAAGATCGTATGCACGATTTTGACAAAAAGCCTGATACCTGGTAAATAATAAAAAATCAACCGGTTAAAAATGAAAGCTCAAATAAAAAATATTCTATTATTTTTGTTGTGATAATTATATAAAAATTAAACTAAAGACTATGAAATTGAATAATGTAATGAAAAGTTTATTGATTTTATCAATTTTGGTATTTATTTCGAAGCCGGTTAATACCTGCACCAATGTTCTTGTTTCGGCAGGTGCAAGTGATGATGGCAGTGTTATGATCAGCTATTTGGCGGATGCAGGAGGTTTTATGGATCCTTTGTATTTTTACCCCGGCGGGGAATATGGTCCGGAAGATTCTGTTGATATTATTTGCTGGCATTATGATGATTTGTTGGGAAGGATACCCCAGGTACCCAGGACTTATCGTGTAATAGGAAACATGAATGAGCACCAGGTTGCTATTGGAGAGACTACCTTTACAGGCCGTTCCGAACTTCATGAGCCCAATGGCTTTATCGATTATGGTGCCATGATGTATATAGCTCTGCAACGTTCAAAGACTGCCCGTGAAGCAATACAAGTCATGACCGGCCTTGTTGATGAGTACGGGTATAAAAGTACAGGCGAATCTTTTTCTATAGCAGATAAAAACGAAGTATGGGTAATGGAATTTATTGGAAAAGGTGAGCATGGCGAAGGTGCTGTATGGGTGGCTGCAAGAGTTCCCGATGGCTACATAGCCGCACATGCCAACCAGGCACGCATAAGACATGTTGATTGGGATGACACCGAAAACTGGATGTGGTCGGATGATGTGGTAGATTTTGCACGTGAAATGGGATGGTTCGACGGACCACGCGAAGAGTTCAGCTTTGTTGATGCCTATAACCCCGTTAGTCCATTATCTCTGATGGTATGCGAAGGACGGGTGTGGAGCGTATTTAACAGAGCAGCGCCATCCAAAGAATTTTCCGACGATTATTGGCGTGCCGTTCGTGGAGCTGAACCCTATCCGCTGTTTGTCAAACCTGATGAAAAAATCACAGTCGAAAAGATGATCTCTTTTCATCGTGACCATTTCCACGGAACATCCCACTATACAGGTGAAGGATATGCCGCCGGACCTTATAATAACCCCTACAGATGGCGCCCGTTGTTCTTTGAATTGGAACAAAACGGCGATACCGTAAGGTATAGCTGGGAACGTACCATTTCCCAACCGCAAACAGGCTTCTCTTTTATATCACAATCAAGAAACTGGCTGCCCGACCCGATTGGAGGTATCTTCTGGTATGGTGTCGACGATACATACTCCAACGCCTATATGCCACTCTATATGGGTATGCAAAGAGCTCCAAAATCGCTTGCCACAGGTAATGTCGTAGAGTTTGACTGGGACGCTGCATTCTGGGTATTTAACCTCGTGGCTAATTATGCCTATGGCCTTTATAAATATGTTATTGAAGACATCAAAAAAGTTCAACAGGAAGTTGAAAGTCGCGCTCATGCCATGACAAAAGCTGTGGATGTGGCAGCAAAAGCACTGTACGATAAAGATAAAGATATAATGTTTGAGTACCTTACCGATTTCAGCGTTAATAACGCAGAGTATACCGTTCAGCGCTGGAGAGAACTCGGATATCATGTTTTTTCAAAATATAATGACCGGTATATACGTACAGTCGATAAGAGAAGACCATGGCCCGAAGGAGTCGGCTACCCCGAAGAGTACCTTAGAAGAGTCGTGGAAGAAAGACCCGGATATTACGAAATCAGATGGCGTGACCCGGATGAACCCAGATATTAGTTCCTGTCTTGTGCCGGGTTAAAGTGCAACAGTAATTAAAATGATCTAATTAAGAACATTGTGTTAACTGATATTGAATATAAAAACAAATGGTATTGCTAATTTAGTATAGATTAATTATCTTTGCAAAAACAAATATAAACCAAAGATAATTAATAATATGAAATGTCCAAAATGCGATTCTTTAAGTTATGTCAAAGATGGTATAGTTAAAGGCAAACAAAGATTTTTATGTAAACAATGCAAGTATAGATACACAGTAAAACAAATAGGCAAACCAGATTCTATAAAGAGGCTTGCAATTGAAATGTATTTAGAAGGTCTAGGATTTAGAAGTATTGAACGTGTTTTAGGTGTAAGCAATGTTAGTGTTTTAAACTGGGTAAAAGCATTAGGCAGTAAAATAGAAGAATACAGAAAACCCGAGGGAGACATTGATATAATAGAAATGGATGAGTTGCATACATATGTCCAGTCAAAAAAAACTATTGTTGGATCTGGATTGCTGTTGATAGGACTGGACGAAAATTCATCGATTTCGTGCTTGGTACAAGGGGAACAGAAACAGGTATAGAGCTCTATGATAAGATTACGTTGCAAAATGATGATGCTATTTATATAACTGATTATTGGAAAGCTTATGGTGAGTTTATTCCAAAAGAAAAACATATCAAATCAAAAGCAGAGACCTATACTATAGAAGGATACAATAGTTTATTACGTCATTTTTTAGCACGGTTAAGAAGAAAAAGCAAATGTTTCTCAAAATCAATTGAAATGCTCAAGTACTCTTTATTATTATTGATTGAAAAAT